>NZ_JBSSBV010000028.1:0-35203 GCF_054059115.1 Thermostichus sp. MS-CIW-26 | reverse complement strand
ACTCCGTCCCGCTAACGCGAATGGAAACAAACAGAATGCTATCGCTGCATAGTTGAACAGTGATGTTCAGCAGTGTTCAGCGTAAATGTATCAGATTCATGATGGCCCAATAAGGGATCCCCACAGCAATGCTATCGCTTCTGACCATTCCACCGTAGCTCCGTAGGTATCGCCCGTGTGTCCTCCCAACTGGCGGTAGATCCAGTAGCCCACGGCCCAAGCCCCCAGGGCGGATCCCAGCGTCCAGAGCAGCAAAGGGGGCCAAGCCAAGATCCCAGCCCAGCCCAACCCCCCGGTGATGGCCAGCACAAGCAGAGTGCCCGGCCACAGGGATCCCGGCAGGGAAGTGGAGTCTTTGAGGAAGCGGGCGGATCCCTGCTCGCGCAGGTAGGGGTACAGGGCAATGGCGAGCAACTGGCCCCAACGCCCCCAGGCGGGCACCAGCAGCAAGAGGGGCCAAGCTCGAACGCTGCTCAGGGCAGCAAATTTCAGCAGCAGCAGCAGCACCAAGGCCAGTACCCCATAGGCCCCGGTGTGGCTATCGCTCATCACCTGCAGACGGCGACGGGATCCCTGCAAGTCAGATTTTTGCCCATCCTCAGTTGACCGTTCCGGATCCCCTTTGTAAGGATTCTTGTGGACATTGATCGCCAAGCCATCGGCAGTATCGGCCACCCCGTCCAGGTGCAGCCCACCGGTCAAGAGAACCCACAGGGCCAAGAGCAAAGCGGCCCGCACCGGATTGGGGAAAATCTGCAGCAGGATCCCAGCCAGGGAGAGGATCCCGCCCAGCAACACACCTACCCCTGGCAGCCAGGCGGCAATGCCCTCAAACGGCAAGTCTCCGACCCACCCCAGAGGCAGGGCCGTGTAGAAAGTCAAGGCTGCCCAGAAGCGCCGCAATCGCTCAGTCCTTGAGTCTGTGTAAAGGGATCCGCCAATCCAGCCCTCTGGGAGAGAAAATAGGAATCCTTGCGAACGGTGCGCCCCACCACAATGGTGAGCTTGACAATGGTGAGCTTGGCCACCAACGCTCCGATGGCGCCCACCGCGGCCAACACCAGAAAGAGGGCTGCTTTTTCAGAAAGACTGGGATCCGCGGAGTCTGGTTCGAGTTCATGCTGAAGATCCTCCATCGCGCGGGTTGGCAGTTCCAACTCAGTCTGCCTTAGGGGGCCGGGAACTCTCTTGGATCCTAAGCAGTGATCCCTTGCCCCGGCTCTCTATCGAAGCTGGAACAGACCGCAGAGTTAGCGGATGTATTCCTTCAACACGCTGTTGCGGTTGGGGTGGCGCAACTTGCGCAGAGCCTTAGCCTCAATCTGCCGGATTCGCTCACGGGTGACATTAAAGATCTGGCCGATTTCCTCGAGAGTTTTCATGCGGCCATCATCCAAGCCGTAGCGCAACTTCAACACATCCCGTTCGCGGGCGGTGAGGGTTTCCAAAACGCTTTCCAGATCTTCTCTGAGCAAGACTTTGGCCACCCGATCCTCCGGCGTCTCCCCATCCGACTCGATAAAGTCTCCCAGCCGAGAATCCTCTTCCTTGCCGATGGGGGTTTCCAAAGAGATGGGAAGCTGGGCCGACTTGGCGATAAAGCGCAACTTCTCGATGGTGATCTCCATGCGGGTGGCGATCTCCTCTTCGGTGGGCTTGCGGCCCAATTCCTGGGAAAGCAACTTGGTTACCTTTTTGATGCGGGAGATCGTCTCGTAGAGGTGGACAGGCAGGCGAATGGTGCGGGATTGGTCGGCAATGGCGCGGGTGATGGCCTGTCGAATCCACCACGTCGCATAGGTGGAGAACTTGTAGCCCTTCTCGTGGTCGAATTTCTCGGCTGCCCGAATCAGGCCCAGGGATCCCTCCTGAATCAAATCCTGAAAAGACAGGCCCCGGTTCATGTACTTTTTGGCGATGGACACCACCAAACGCAGATTAGACTGCACCATCTTTTCTTTGGCCCGCCGCCCCCGATGCAACCGCCGCCGAAATTCCGGCAAGGACATCTTGACCTCTTCTGCCCAGAGGGTGTCCGGCACCTCTTCTGGGTCTGACCAGAGGCCCATACGCTGAAAAACGGCCTCGCGAGCGCGCTCTAGCTCCAGCAGATCGGCAATTTTTCGGGCTAGCTCGATTTCTTCATCGGCCCGCAGCAGCCGGATACGCCCAATTTCTTGCAAATAGACCCGGATAGAGTCATCGGTGTAGGGCTTTTTCTTACTGGCCGCCTTGCGCTTTGAGCGACCTTTGGCACCGGCGGCGGCAGTCTCTCCATCCTCCTCTGCTGCCTCTTCGTCGTCGTCATCCTCATCAAAAGCATCAGTGTCACCGGTATCCAGTTCGCTCTCGAGGGTATCTGTCTCCGTGTCCAACTCCAGGGTGCCAGAAGGTGGATTTTCCAGATCCGATTCGAGAAGAGCTGTTTTACCCGATTTCACCAATTCCTTTGCTTGAGCCATGCTGAGTTCCTCGTGATCCAAATCACAGACAACTAAAGGTGACTAAGGAAGCTTAGACGCCAAAGGGAGAGGAGCAAGTTGCAGCTCTGCTGCATCCCACAACGCCAGAGTGAGGGAGCCGATATCCGCAAGCCAAAGCCTGACTTGCCCTAGGCCAGCCTGCCCGCTTCTGAATAACCGATTGCTCGGGTCAATCTGGAAGCAGATATCGCTCATGGAGCTCAACTGAACTGGCGCAAGACTCGTCTTGATGGACGGGGCCTCTCGAGGTGGCGAAAGGTGGATCTTTCTCTTCGCCAATCCTGCGACGAGGTGCGAGGCACTTCACTGGGGGGGCGGAACATTCAGCACCTCAACCACTCCAACCCGCGAGGAGAAGATCGCTCTACAGCAGGCGACAAGTGACCCTGGGAGGAACACTTGCGAGCAACTGTAGCCGTTCACACCAAAACGTCTTCCCTAAATTAGCCCGACCTGGGGGAAACAGCAACGGGGCAGGCAAAGAAAATGTTAAATTCGCCTCAACAATGGCCAGAATGGAAGCCCTGGCCAGGGATCCACCCTTCGGCCTAGTCCGAGCAAATGGCTCGATGCTAACTTAAATCAGACTCTAGGTCGATGACACCCTGCCTGACTTTGACTTCTATGACCCATCCCTTCCTGCAGCATCTTCAGGAACGTGTGATTGTCTTTGATGGGGCGATGGGCTCCTCCCTGCAAGCCCAGAACCTGACCGCAGCGGATTTTGGTGGGCCGGAGCTGGAGGGCTGCAATGAGATGCTGGTGCTGACCAAGCCGGAGGCGGTGGAGCGGGTACACCGCGGCTTTCTGGAAGTGGGGGCAGACGTCATCGAGACCAATACCTTTGGGGCTACCTCCATTGTTTTGGCCGAATATGGGATCCCGGAAAAAGCCTACGAGCTGAACGTGGCGGCGGCGCGACTGGCCAAGCGGGTAGCAGCCGAGTTTGCGACGCCGGAAAAGCCCCGTTTTGTGGCCGGCTCCATCGGCCCCACCACCAAGCTGCCCACCCTGGGGCACATCAGCTTTGATGAGATGCGGGCTGCCTACGAGGAGCAGGTGCAGGGGCTAGTTGACGGTGGGGCGGATCTGCTGATCATCGAGACCTGCCAGGACATTTTGCAGACCAAGGCGGCCCTGGTGGCCGTGCAGCAGGAGTTTGCCCGACGCGGGATCCGCCTGCCGGTGGTGGTGTCCCTGACCTTTGAGGTGCAGGGGACAATGCTGGTGGGCACGGAGATCGGGGCGGCTTTGGCCATCCTGGAGCCCTATCCCATCGATGTGCTGGGCCTCAACTGCGCCACCGGCCCCGACAAAATGGTGGAGCACATCCGCTACCTCTCTCGGCATTCCCCCTTTCCCATCTCCTGCATCCCCAACGCTGGCCTGCCGGAAAACATCGGCGGCAAAGCCCACTACAAGCTTACCCCGGAGCAGTTGCGCTTCCACCTGGAGCATTTTGTGCGGGATCTGGGGGTAGCGGTGGTGGGAGGGTGTTGCGGCACCCGTCCCGAGCACATTGCCGCCTTGGTGGAAGCTGTGCAGGGGCTGCGGCCTAAACGCCGCTCCGTCGAGCGCATTCCCGCTGCTGCCTCGATCTACACGCCCCAGCCCTACCTGCAGGACAACTCGTTTTTAATCATCGGCGAGCGCCTCAACGCCAGCGGCTCCAAAAAGATGCGGGAGCTGCTCAACGCCGAAGACTGGGACGGCCTGGTGGCCCTGGCCCGCGAGCAGGTGCGGGAGGGATCCCATGTGTTGGATGTCAACGTGGACTATGTGGGCCGGGATGGGGTGCGGGATATGCGGGAGCTGGTCTCGCGGCTGGTTACCCAAATCCCAATTCCCCTGATGCTGGACTCCACCGATTGGCAAAAGATGGAGGCGGGCCTCAAGGTGGCGGGGGGCAAGTGCCTGCTCAACTCCACCAACTACGAGGATGGGGAAGAACGTTTCCTAAAGGTGCTGGAGCTGGCCAAAACCTACGGCGCCGGGGTGGTCATCGGCACCATCGACGAAGAGGGCATGGCCCGCACCGCCGACAAGAAGTTCCAGATTGCCGAGCGGGCCTATCGCCAGGCGGTTGAGTACGGGATCCCGCCCTACGAGATTTTCTTTGACCCTTTGGCCTTGCCCATTTCCACCGGCATCGAGGAAGACCGTAGCAACGGAGCAGCCACCCTGGAGGCCATCCGCCGTATCCGCCAGGCTTTCCCGGAGACCCACATTCTCTTGGGCATTTCCAACATCTCCTTTGGGCTCTCGCCGGCAGCCCGCGTGGTGTTGAACTCGGTGTTTTTGCACGAGTGCCGCGAGGCCGGCCTGGATGCCGCTATCGTCAGTGCCGCCAAGATCCTGCCCCTGAACAAGATCCCCGCAGAGCAGCAGCAGGTGTGTCGGGATTTGATCTGGGATCGGCGGCAGTTTAACGCCGTTCGCGTTAGCGGGACGGAGTCCTCGGGCATTTGCACCTACGATCCTCTGGCGCGGCTGACGGAGCTGTTTGCGGGCGTTTCCGGGAAGGAACTGCGCTCTGGCGGATCTTTTGCAGATTTACCCCTGGAGGAGCGGCTGCGGCGGCACATCATCGACGGCGAGCGGATTGGCCTGGAAGAAACCTTGGCAGAGGCGCTGCAGAACTATCCCCCCCTGGAGATCATCAACACCTTTTTGCTGGATGGCATGAAAGAGGTGGGGGAGCTGTTCGGTGCCGGCAAGATGCAACTGCCCTTTGTGCTGCAGTCGGCAGAAACCATGAAAGCGGCGGTGAAATACCTGGAGCCCTTCATGGAAAAGGTGGGAGGGGAAGTGTGCAAAGGCACTCTTTTGATTGCCACCGTCAAGGGGGATGTCCACGACATCGGCAAAAACTTGGTGGACATCATCCTCACCAACAACGGCTACAGGGTAATTAACTTGGGCATCAAGCAGCCGGTGGAAAACATCATCGAAGCCTATGAAAAGAGCAAGGCCGACTGCATTGCCATGAGCGGCCTGTTGGTAAAATCCACCGCCTTTATGAAGGAGAACTTGGAGGTGTTTAACGAGCGGGGCATCACGGTTCCCGTCATTTTGGGAGGGGCTGCCCTCACCCGCCGCTTTGTGGAAGAAGACTGCCGCAAGACCTACAAAGGCCAGGTGATCTATGGCCGCGACGCCTTCGTCGATCTCCACTTTATGGATCGGCTGATGCAGGCCAAAGCTGCCGGACGCTGGGACGACCGGCTGGGTTTTCTGGATGACTTGGAGCAGGGATCCCCCTCTGCCAATGGCCAGAAAGAGGCTTCTTGGGTTCCAGAGGAAACGGATCCCAGCCTGCCCCCTGCGGAGACCACCGTGGGAGCTGCTCCCGCCCTCACCCTCTCCGAGTCCCAAGACACCCGCCGCTCTGAAGCCGTTGCCCTGGAGACCGAGCGACCCATCCCGCCTTTCTGGGGATCCAAACTTCTCGCCTCGGATCAGATCCCCTGGCCGGAAGTCTTCTTCTACATCGACAAGCAGGCCCTGGTGGCCGGACAATGGCAGATTCGCAAGCCCCGCGACCAGTCGGCGGAGGAGTTTGCCGAGTTTATCGCCACCCAGGTGGAGCCGGTGATCGAGCGCTGGAAAGAGCGGATCCTGGCAGAAGATCTGCTGCACCCCCAGATTGTCTACGGCTATTTCCCGGCGCAGGCGGAAGGAAATACTCTAATCCTGTTCGACCCGGCCAGCTTCCCGGAGCTGTTTGCCCTGGAGCCAGGCTCCACCACCTATTTCCAACTGCCCACGGTGGAGCGCCCGCAACTCTCTCCAGGGGTGCGGGAATTGGCCCGCTTCACCTTCCCCCGCCAAAAAACCGGCCACCGCTACTGTATCGCCGACTTCTTCGCCGCTCGCTCCACTGGCCTAGTAGATGTCTTCCCCATGCAGGCGGTCACGGTAGGGGCAGAAGCCACCGCCTATGCCCAGCGCCTCTTTGCCGAGGGCCAGTACACCGACTACCTGTATTTCCACGGCCTGGCTGTGACCCTGGCGGAAGCCCTGGCGGAATGGTGCCATGCCCGCATCCGGCGGGAGCTGGGGTTCGGCCACGAAGATAGCCCCGACATCCGCAAGATCCTGCACCAGGGCTATCGGGGATCCCGCTATAGCTTCGGCTATCCCGCCTGCCCCAACATTGCCGACCAACGGGTTCTGCTGGAGCTGCTCCAGGCCGAGCGCATTGGCCTCACCATGGACGAAAGCGATCAATTGGATCCGGAACAGTCCACCACCGCCATCGTTGCTTACCATCCGGCAGCCCGCTACTTCAACACTTAGGCTTAGCTTGTCGGGGTGTGGGGGTAGCTAAGCCCCGCACTGTACTCGTAGAGTCAGTGTCGGGATACAGATACCCCCACATGGTGTATGATGGGAGTACTTGCACAAAACGGCTTTTGCCGGAATCTGGTGCAACTACGCGGTAGGGCATTCCGTGTCTGCTCGTGGAGGGTTCTTGCGTAGGCTCCCCGATGAAGCGAGAAGCCCACGCTGTACCCGTAGGGTCAGCGATGGGAGTATGTCACGCCCTCATCTCCAACCTCTCTCAGGGGGAGAGGGGGAACTGTCGAGAACGGCTAGCGGGATCCCAGGCGGGAGCGGCTGTTCGCGTCAGCGGTGCGGAGCACTCCGCAGGGGGAAGCCCACGACCAAGATCAAGGTAACCAGAATGATCAAGGTGGAGAGGGCATTGATTTCCGGGGTAACTCCTCGTCGCGCCGTGCTGTAGATCAAAATTGGCAAGGTCAGGCTCTCCGGCCCACTGGTAAAAAAGGAGATGACAAAATCATCTATCGAAAGGGTAAAAGCCAGCAAAGCGGCAGCTTGGATCCCTGGCATGGCCAAGGGCAAGGTGACATAGCGTAGCTTTTGCCAGGTGTTTGCATAGAGGTCATAGGCTGCTTCTTCCAGGGCGGGATCCAAAAGTTGGAGACGGCTGCGCACCACAATAGCCACAAAAGCAATCTGAAACGTAATGTGGGCCAAGATCATCGTCCCCAAGCCCAGCTCAAAGAGGCCCGTGTAAAAGCGCACAAACTGGTAGAACAGCAGCAGCGCGATGGCCATCACAATATCGGGGACGATCACCGGCAACAGCATCAGCCCCTGCAGGATCTTTTTACCGGGGAAGCGATAGCGATACAGCCCATAGCCCAGCAGGGATCCCAGCAGCGTGCTGACCAGCGTGCTGACCAACGCCAGGACGAGGGTATTTTGCGTGGCCTGCCAGACCAGGGCATTCTGAAACAGGGAAAGGTACCAATCGAAGGTAAAACCTGTCCACGCCAGGCCAAAGCGGGCTCGGTTAAAGGAGTAGACGGCGATCAGCAGAATTGGCAGGTAGAGAAAGCCATAGATGGCATAGCTCACGCCCCGCAGCCAGGTGGGTATCCTTGCCAACATTCGGACAACATTCGTGTGTGGTATCTCAGTTGTCTCTATCCCACTGTAGAGCAGACCGCCAAAATTGCAGCAACTCCCTAGGCTTTATACATCAGCCTGCAACCCTGTCTATCACGCCAAAGTCCGTGCCAATGTGAGGTTATCTGTGGCTGGATTTGTTGAATTGATGATGGGATCCCTGAAGCTGTAAAGACGGCAATCAAAGAACGTGAGCCAAACGAAATGTTTTGCTGTTCGCGTTAGGGGGACGGAGTCCTTGCCTTATTCGGGCAACCCGATACCTGTGACTGGGAAATTGGCAGCACAGGCATTCCCCAACGCCGGCAGTGGGCACTTCCGCGAGGATTGCTAAACTTAGGCTCGGAGTGGTGTGAAAAAGCTGCAACCCATGCCCAAAAGCAGTTCTGGTCGTCTTCGAGAAAAACAAAATCCAGAGGAACCGCACGCGAAAACCAAGGGTATGTCTCGGCCTGTCGGTCGCGTCAGCGGGACGGAGTCCAAACCGTTGCGGTGGGGCAATACAGCCTACTGGGAGGCGGTTGGGTTGATGTTGCTAGGGATCCTGCTGATCGTCTATCGCTGGCGGGGCACCCTGCTGATGTTGATCAATCCCGGCTATGTGAATGTGGCGCTGTTGGCCGGGCTGTGTCTGTTGGGCTTGGGGATTGGCCGTTGGCGAGGAGCCAAAGTCCCTTCTTCTGAAGTCCATTCCTCGCTACTGGGGCCGCGGCTGGGCGCAGGACTGTTGATCCTGACGGCCCTGCTGGGGTTTTGGGTCGAGCCACGCCCGCTCTCCAGCCAAACTGCCCTCAACCGAGGGGTATCTCCCTATCTGGGGGTATCTCGTAGCCAGCCGCAGGCTTTTCGCCCCAAGCTCGACCCGCGTCAGCGAACTCTGCTGGACTGGGTGCGCACCTTGGATGTCTACCCGGATCCCTACACCTATGAAGACCAGCCGGTGCGGGTGCAGGGGTTCGTCATTCCCGACAAGCGACCCGACCACTTTGTTATTGCCCGGTTTTTGGTTAGCTGCTGTGCTGCCGATGCTTACCCCGTGGGCTTGCCGGTGCGCTGGCCAGAGGCAGAACAGTTAACTGCCGACAGTTGGCTGCGTCTGGAGGGGCGCATGGCCGTGGAGCAGCGGGATGGCCAATCTCAGTTGGTAATCGCTGCCGAGCAGGTGGAGCCGATACCGGTGCCGCCAAACCCCTATGCCGACGAATAAGAGCAGGCGCTTAGATATCGGTTTAGATATCGGTTTCGCTCAGCTTGGCGCTCAGGTAATCGAAGGGCTCGGCCACAAAGCTATAGTCTTCGCCGGAGCCAAGCAGCTCCAGGGTGCGGGTTTTCATGTTTTGAATGCCAATCACCGTCGGGGCGATGGGCACGCCGAGGGAGTTGTAGGTCTCCCGCAAGCCCGCCAACACCCGCTCATCCAGAATGCTGTTATCGGCAGCCACCAGCGCGTAAGAAGCGTAGCGCAAGAAGTAGTCCATATCCCGCAAACAGGTGGCATAGCGGCGGGTGGTGTAGGCGTTGCCTCCCGGACGGATGAGATCCGGCACCTGGGCGAACATGGCCGCAGCAGCCGTTTTGACGATATCCACCGAGTTGAGATTGATCACGTTTACGGCCTTGATGCGCCGCAGCCCCGAGTCATAAAAAGCCTTGAGCGCATCCATTGCCTCCCGATCCAAGTAGCGGCCCGTCAGGTCGTAGGTTTTGATCAGTGTGGTTACGGCATCCCGCATATCCCCAGCTCCATTCTTGTGACTTTATTTTGTAAAGTAGCTTGAGATGAAAAAATGAGAAGAGATTTTGCCGGGCAACATCCAAAGGTCAACCTTGGAAAATCGAGCCAGAGCCCGGCAACGGCGACGCTTCAGGCTCCCCTTCGCCCTCAGAAGTTTAGCATGCAGGGGTTTCTTTCCCGCTTCCCCCTGAGACAATGGCAAATGTTGTTACGAAAATGTAACTTTTCTGCAACACTCTAGGGATCCGGCGACAACACCCGCAGCGGCTTGAGCTGACCTGCCTGACCGTACCCCAAGCCCAAAAACTTGCCCTCCTCATCCAGCACCCGCAAAGTAGGGGCACCGATAATGGGCCGGTCGAGGGGAATGGCCTGACCCTGCAGCCACTGCTCCGCTTTGGCGGAAGAGAGTTCTACTGCCTCCCAATCGGCAAATCCCCACTCAATGGGCAACAGGGCGGCAGCGGGATCCGCGGATCCCTGCCATTTCTCCAGGGGCAGGCTTTCTGCGATGCGAAAGGGGCCACTTTGCAGCCGTCGCAGCCGGCTCATCAGCCCTCCACAGCCCAATTTTTCCCCCACATCGCGGGCAAGGGCACGAATGTAGGTGCCGGGGCCACAGGCAACTTCCAGATCCACTTCCGGAAAGTCTCCGGCTCGCCAGCCCAGGATGCGCAGTTGCCGAATAACCACCCGCCGCGGCTCCAACTGGAGTTCTGCAGCCTCTACGCCGGCCCGGGCCAACTGGTAGAGCTTTTTCCCCTGCCGCTTAAGGGCGCTGTAGAGGGGCGGTACCTGCCAGATCTCGCCGGTAAACTCCCGCAAACACTGCTCCACCTGCTCGCGACTCAACCCAGGACAAGGGGATCCCAACCGGATCTGCCCTTCAGCATCGTCGGTGTCGCTACGCTGTCCAAATCGGAAGGTTGCTTGATACACCTTATCTCCCGACAAAAACGACAAAAAGCGTGTCGCTCGCCCCACCGCAATCGGCAAAACCCCCGTTGCCGCCGGATCCAAGGTGCCCCCATGCCCCACCTTGCGGGTGCGCAAGACCCGCCGCACCACTGCCACACAGTCGTGGGAGGTGAGCCCCGCCGGCTTGTCCAGGTTGAGAAAGCCCTCCAGGGATCCCATGCCAGGCATCAACATGAATCAATTAGTAGTTAAGATTTGTAACTGAACTGCTCCAGCGCTTAACATGGGGTTAACTTCCGTCTCTGAGTTTGAAGCACCCATGGCCCAGTCTGACCTGTCCTCTCAGCCTATCTGGCAACGCCTCCTGATGATTGCCCCCTTTTTCCTGTGGGGCTCAGCAATGGTGGTGATGCGAGACGCCCTCTCCGAGACCACCCCCCTCTTTATTGCCATTCTGCGGTTGTTGCCGGCAGGGATCCTGGTTCTGGCCTTTCGGCTCTGGCAGGGGCGGGGCTCTGCGGCCTCTCACGCCTGGCATCCCAGAGGGCTGCGCGGCTGGCTATGGGTGTTGGCGTTTGCGCTAGTGGACGGCACTTGTTTTCAGGGATTTTTGGCCCAAGGGCTGAAAGAGACAGGGGCAGGCCTGGGATCCGTGCTCATTGACTCGCAGCCGCTGGCGGTGGCTCTGATGGCCACCTGGTTTTACCGCGAGCGGATGGGATCCCTGGGCTGGCTGAGCCTGGGGCTGGGAGTTTTCGGCATTGGCCTCATCGGCCTATCCGGTGGGGGATCCCTGCAGTTGGGGGCCGGCGTCGTTTGGATGTTGATGGCCTCCCTGTCGATGGCCATCGGCACCGTGATGATGCCCAAGGTGGCGGAGGTGGCGGATCCGGTGCTGGCGACGGGCTGGCACATGGTGTTGGGCAGCCTGCCCTTGATCCTGCTGTCGGGACTGACGGAGACTCAGCAATGGCAACACCTGAGCGGAACCCACTGGCTGGGCCTTCTCTACGCTTCGGTGATGGGGAGCGCCTTGGCCTATGCCCTCTTCTTCTATTTCGCCTCCCAGGAAAACCTCACCGAGTTCAGTTCCCTGACCTTCCTCACCCCCATCTTTGCCCTGCTGTTTGGCAGCACCTTTCTGGGGGAATCGCTGACGCGGCTGCAATGGCTGGGAGTGGGCATCACTCTGGTCTGTGTGTACTTGATTAACCACCGGCAAGAATGGCAGGAGCGCCTCCACCTGGGCTGGAAAGGGATCCTCTCAGAGCTGGGTTTAGACTGGCTGGTGAGCGCCTTGAGCACCGTCGAGATCCGCGATGGCAACCCCGACTGATCAAAGCTTGGGCAGGGATCCCTTAGGGGGGCAAGAACCCCATAGCCTCTCTCACCGTTTTTAGCGTTTGCTCGGCGATGGCCCGGGCCTTAGCGGCATTCTCCCGAATCAGAACGAGCAGGTGGTCGGGGTTGCTCCACAGTTCCCGGTAGCGCTGCTGAATGGGCTGCAGGGCGGCGATGATGCTGTCGGCGAGGAGGGGCTTGAACTGTCCCCACCCCATCTCGGCACACTCAGCCGCCACCGCCTCCTTGCTTTTGCCGGAGGTGAGCATGTAAATCGTCAACAAATTGTGGGCTTCGGGACGAGCCGGATCGTCAAAAGTAATGCCCCGAATGGGGTCGGTCTTGCATTTTTGGATCTTCTTGCGGATGGTATCCGGGTCATCCAGCAGATGAATACGGCTGAAATCCGAGGGATCCGACTTGGACATCTTCCGCGTACCATCGGTTAAGCTCATTACCCGCGCCCCCTCCGGACGAATCAGGGCCTCCGGGATCAGAAACACCTCTCCAAAACGGTCATTGAAGCGGCGGGCAATATCCCGACACAGCTCAATATGCTGCCGCTGATCCTCCCCCACCGGCACATACTTGGGCTGGTAGAGCAAAATATCTGCCGCCTGCAAAATCGGGTAGCTGAACAAGCCAACGCTGGTCTCCTCCCCCTGTTTTTCCTTCTTCTCCTTGTATTGGATCATGCGCTCCGCCCAGTTCATGGGGGTGATGGTGTTGAACAGCCAGGCCAGCTCCGTATGGGCAGGCACATGGGACTGCACGAACAGCACACAATGCTCCAGGCTGAGACCGCAGGCCAAATAAAGGGCAAACAGCGAACGGGTTCGCTCCCTCAGCAGCTTGGGATCCTGAGGAACGGTGATGGCGTGTTGATCGACGATACAAAAAAAGTTCTCGTAGTGCTCCTGCTCGGCCACCCAGTTTTTAATTGCCCCCAAGTAGTTGCCCAAATGCAGTTCGCCAGAGGGCTGAATGCCAGAGAGGGTGCGCGGCTTGGCCATAGGGAAAGCAGATCTCAAACGCCAACAAGACGGAGGACAAGAGCAAGGAAAGTCTTTTTCAGGATATCAAGGGAGGCACAACCCGTTGGTTCATGATGGAAAAAAGACGCCCAACCCCACACCATGTTAGACTCAGAACCCGAACTGTTACGTGCTGCCAACCACTATGTGCTGCTGATACCGGGCTTGCCGGAGCAATTTCTCAGCCCTGAGGAATTGCAGGAGTTTCTCGTGCGGCTGTTGCAGGAGCATCCCCACCTGGTGGATGCAGATCTGGCCCGCTATCCCACCCCTCAAGCGCAGGCACAGCGGCTGATCGACACCGCCTGTGAGATCGAAGTTTCCCCCGGCGAAACCGTGCAGTGGCATCCTGTGCGCCTGAGCAAGCGCTCCTCGACACGGTCTTAACAGGCTCGGAAGTTCCTTGGCCAAGCCGTTCGCAGCCTCGTTGCAGCAGCGTTGCAGTTCCCCTCCCGCAGGCATAGCAAAAACCTCACCAGAGGTGGGGCGGGCAGTACGGGGTTGTGTTTCGGATCCCGCCTTGGGCGTGATACAACGCAAGAGTAGAGCATGACTCTAGTCAATAATAAGCTCAACTATACTGAAAATAATGTATAATATGTTCAGTACGGATTACTGCCAGTTGATCTTTCTGTTTACTTTCGAGTCTGCCAACATGGTAGCCAAAGCAAAGCAGAAAATTGGTAGTAAGACGACACGGAAACTGCGCTTTGGGTATTCTACTCAAAGCTTTGCGGGATACCGCCATTCTGTTTGGACTCCGTCCCGCTAACGCGAATGGAAACAAACAGAATGCTATCGCTGCATAGTTGAACAGTGATGTTCAGCAGTGTTCAGCGTAAATGTATCAGATCCTTAGTCCTAAACTTAGAAGGGGTCAGCCATGCCGCGCAGCATGAAGAACGACAACTTCATTGACAAGACCTTCACCGTCATGGCCGATCTAATTCTGAAACTGCTGCCAGGGGTGAGTTCCGAGGAAAAGAAAGCCTTTGCCTACTACCGGGATGGCATGGCCGCTCAGAGCGAAGGAGAATATGCCGAGGCCCTAGAAAACTACAGAGAAGCCCTCGCCCTCGAGCAAGGGGAAGAAGACCGCAGCTACATTCTCTACAACATGGGCCTGATCTACCAGAGCAACGGCGAACTGGACAAGGCTCTGGAGTACTATCACCAAGCTCTGGAGTTGAACCCAAGACTTTGCTCTGCTCTGAACAACATTGCCGTGCTGCTGCACCACAAGGGCGAGCTGAGCCTGCAAGCCGGGGATGAGGAAACAGCAGAGTCCCTGTTCGACGAGGCTGCCCAGTACTGGATTCGGGCCATTCGCATTGCCCCCAACAACTACATCGAGGCCCAAAACTGGCTGAAAACCACCGGGCGCGCCAACCTGGAGGTGTACTGAGCTTTCCTGCAGAAGGACTCCGTTCCGTTAACGCGAACGGTTGATCTCGGCTACCCTGGGCTAAGTCAAGTCGATAATCTGGGAGCCGGAGGAGAGGATGCTGAAACGGGAAGAAGTCCAACATGTTGCTCACTTGGCTCGTCTGGAGCTGACCGAGGAGGAAGAGATCCAGTTCACAGAGCAGCTAGCAGACATCTTGGCCTACGTGGAGCAACTGAAGGAGCTGGACACGGAGGGGGTAGAGCCCACCTTTCACGTCCTGGACATGGAACTGCCCACCCGCCCCGATGAAGTCGAGCCCTACCCGCATATCGAAGGGATCCTGGCCAACGCCCCTGATCGAGCTGACATGTTCTTCAAGGTGCCCCGCATTTTGGAAGAAGAAGACTGACATGGGTCGGCAGGGATTCGAACCCTGGGCCAATCGGTTAAAAGCCGAGTGCTCTACCGCTGAGCTACCGACCCAAGTTTGCAGCTTTGTCATATTAGCAAAGCTTCTGTCACATTCGCAAAGGTTCTGGCCGTATCCCCAAAAATCTTGCTATGCTGGACTCAAGTCAACCCTGGGGCTGTAACGGTTTCGACGGGGTGGCGAACATGGGTTCATGATGCAGGTCGGGATTGAGCTTCTCCCGTTACCACCAGGCTCAAAAAAGTACGTGCGAACAACGTCGTACCCTTTGCTCGTAAAGCAGCTGCTTTGGCTGCCTAAGGCTCAGTAACCGAAAACTTACTCTGAGCTCGAGGATCTGCTCACGACCCCGTTAAGTGGGCGGATCACAACCCCAACGGGTGCAGCTCTCTACTCCGGCTCCGTCGAGGGAGAGACCAAGATCAGGCGGAGAACTCCCATCGCTGGGATCCAAACGGCGATCCCCGCCTCGAGGGTCAAAGAGGCTAAACCTGTGAATGAGTGATCCCTCAGTACCCATCTCGGACACGGGTTCGACTCCCGTCAGCTCCATCTCCCAGCAGTTAACTACGAGCCAAAAACTGCCAGCTTTCAGCCATGCCCTAGGAGCAGATCCTGCTCAGTTTCTAAAGGTTTTACGGAGCGTGGGCGAGTTTGATGACAAGGTGCCGGTTTTTGTCCACCGCAACCCAGCCCTGCTGGCGAAAGCGGTTTAGGAGACGGGTAATGGTGACCCGGGTAGTGCCGATGGCATTGGCCAAGTCCTGGTGGGTAAGGCGCACTTGCAGGCGCACCCCTGTTGCAACCGGGGATCCCAGCTCCCCAGCCAAAAGGGAGAGCAACTGGCGCAGCCGATCCTCCACCCGCCGCCGTCCGGCCAAGGCGAGCAATGCTTCGGTTTGGCGCAGCCGACGCACCACCTGCTTGAGCAGCCCTTGACTCAGGATCTCTGAGGCTTCCACTTCTGCTGCCGGCAGCCGCAGCACATCAACTGCCGTCAAAGCCTTAGCTTGGTAGGGATCCAGCATCGTCAGAGGGGATCCCAGGGGCATGGAGGGGCCGGCAAACCCCAACAACGCCTCACCGCCATTGGGATAGAGGGTGGTCAACTGTACCACGCCCCGACAGACGATCACCCATTCCTCAGGAAACAGAGGGATAACCTGGCCAGGAGTGTAGGGAGATAAACTGCGGCTGCGGTAGAGGTCTTCCAGCAGTTGGCGCTCCCGTGTGGACAGGCCGGCAGCAAAATGGCTAGGCATCGCTTCAGGCATAGGCTGGCTCCGCTAGGGAAACTGGGCGCACCGGTCGTTGGGCTCCCTTCTACAAACCAACAGCAATGGTCTGGCCGTCAATGCTGAGGTGGGGGCGAGAGATAAGTGTTCCCGACAACACCTTAGCGCTTGCCTTCCAGCCTGAGGTAAAGGCAAAGTTATGCACAGGTTAAGTGTGGCTGCCTCGAGAGAAGAGACAAAAGGAGAACCCGGCAAAGCTGCAGGGATCCGGATCCGGTAGGATCGGAAGCAGGGTGCTCCGCACCGCCGACGCGAAAGTGTTCAAGCCCTCAGGAGATCTGTCGTGACGCTGATGGTTCGTGTGATTACCCCCGACCGCACGGTTTGGGATGCCCCCAGCGAGGAAGTGATCCTCCCTGCCACTTCGGGCCAATTGGGCATTCTCACTGGGCACGCCCCCCTCTTGACCGCCATCGGCAATGGCGTTATGCGGGTCAAAGCCGATGGAAAGTGGTCGGCCATTGCGGTCATGGGCGGATTTGCAGAAGTCGAAAATAACGAGGTAACCGTCCTGGTCAACCGAGCAGAGCGGGGTGAAAAAGTGGATAAGGCAGCGGCTCAGGCCCTCTTGGACGAAGCAAGCAAAGTTTTGAATACCAGCAGCGACAAGCAAGAGCGCTTGCAAGCCAAGTTGGATCAACAGCGAGCCAGGGCCTTGATCCAAGCTGCCGAGATGGGCAGCAAGACTGGAAGCTGACCCTCTTTTCGCGCTAGCGGCGCGGAGCGCTTTGCGTCAGCATGAGTGCGGGAGTATGTCACAACAGCTCAAGTTGGAATAGAACTGTTTCGTCGCGGTATCCATAGCACCCCTCTCCTTTTGGAAGAAGGGCTGGGAGTGAGGGAGAAAGGCTCAAGTCAAAGGCTGCCAATGGCCCGTTTCAGTTGTACCAGGGCGCGATTGTAGGCGATTACAGCATTGGAAAGGTTGCCACGGGCAGTGGTGAGGGCAGCTTCAGCATTGATCACCTCCGTTTGGGTGCCCACCCCCGCTTGCAGGCGCAGCCGGGCCAAGCGCAGGCTCTCTTCTGCTGAGGCAATTGCCACTTTGGCCGAGTCGATCTGTTCGCGGCTGGAGCTGAGGGTCAGGAAGGCTTCTTCCACCCCCCGCTGGATTTCATTGCGGGTGCCGACGAAGTTGCTCACGGCCACCTGTCCATCGATCTGGGCTTGGCGGGCTTGGGCAGCCGCTTCTCCTCCATCGAACCAAGTCAAGCTGAAATTGGCTCCCACCGAATAGCCAACATCAAAACTGTTGCGGCTAGCGTTGAAATCGTTAACGGCATCGAGGCTGGCGAATAAGCCAATTCGGGGGCCATTGCGGGCTTGTGCCAGGCGCAGGCGGCTTTGGGCCTGCTCCAATTCTCGGCGCCGGCGCTCCAATTCCTGTCGTTGGGCAAAGGCAGCAATGATGGTCTCTTCCAGGCTGAGATCCCACTCCCCCATCGGCTCAATGCGGTCGCTGGCCAACACGTCGGTGGGGCTGGGGAAATTCAGCAGTTCGGCCAGGCGGCGGCGATTCAGTTGTTGGGTGTTTTGAGCCGCCAGCAAGGTTTGTCGATTGTTGGCCAATTCCGTCTCTGCCTGGAGAATCTCAAAGCGGGTACCCAGCCCGGCCCGTTCTCGGGCTTGAGCATCCCGCAGGGTGGCTTCGGAACTTTCGACGGCAGCTTGGCTGATGGCAACCCTGGCATCTGCGCTTTGCAGATCGTAGTAGGCATTGGCCACAGCTTGTTTGACCGTCTGCAGCGTTTGCTCCAGCTGCAGTTGGGCGATGCGCAGCGCTTCTTGGGCCAGCTTCAGGTTTTGCTCCCTAAGGCCACTGTCAAAGGCGGTATACTCCACCCGCACCACACTGGCCGAGAGGGTGTGGGATTCGCGCCTTGGCCCACCACCAGGAGAGGGAGCCTCACTGTACTGGTAGTTGGCACGGCTGGAGAGGGTGGGAGCAAAGGCAGCTTGAGCTAGAGCTACCCCGGCCTCGGCCCGCTCGACAGTCAGTCTGGCCTGCTGCACAGCCGGGTTCTGGGCAACGGCGATCTCCAGAGCTTCTTCCAAAGACAAGCCCTCCCTTCGCTCGATGCGCACCTGCAAGGGGGATTGGGGCACCACCAATTCTTCAGCCGTCAAAGCCCCCTTTAGAGTCAGGTCAGCCGCAGGGGTGGAGTCAGCAGGGTTGGGGGGAATCGATAGGGTGGGGGGGGGTGGGGGGGTGAGGATTTCGCGGCTGTTGGGCAGAGCAGAGGCAGCGGAGCTGGGAGCTTCTGGCTGAGCAAGAGCAGGGACAGCCCAGAGCAGGCTCAACAGTAGGCCACAGGGAGCAGAACAGGCAAGGTTCAACTGGGATCCCGCCGAGCCCGTCTGCTGTTGAGGAAGTTGAAGCGGATCCCTGGCTCCATTTTGCATCGCCATCGTGCGGTCATTCTCAACATCACCCCTAGCAGTATCGCAAAATGAAGGACAAAGATAAGACGGTTTTCCGCAGGCTCGCTGGCTGCCCTGTTCGGGCCAGTGGAAGCGAGTCCTCGCATTTGCCCCTGCAACGATGAGGCCGACCTGCGTCTGCCAGGAGCTCCGAGCACGGGCGGGACTCCTCTACACTCAGCAGAGACGCTTGGATTGAGACCGAGTCGATTTAGATTTAGACTCAGTTTAGAATGGTGGGGCCATCTGTCCGTGATGGCGGGGGTGGGTGTTGTGGGCGATGAAAGGGGGCAAGGTGGCAGACTCTCAGAGCACGCCCAAGCAAGGGGAGACCTCTTCCGGTCGGGATCGGGCCTCGCGGCCGAAAAAAAGTAAGCCAAGCCCTTCTGCCCAGTCCGGGGATTTGGGAACCTCAGAAGCAAGAGCGCGGCCAAAACAGGCCGATAGCACTCCGCGCCGTGCGGAGCAGCAGGAGATTTTACAAGATCACCCTTCTGGCTTGAACCCGCCCAAAAATCTCTCTATACTGCAGGGAACTTTATCATTTGCTCCCGCTTCTTCATCTCTCCTTCAATCTATGCGTGCTCCCTCTTCAGGTGACTCGGATCCCATCCTTTCAGAGACTCATGCGGGCTGTTCAGCATCCGAACCGGATCCCAGCACGGAGCGCCATTTGGCCCTGAGGCAGCAACAGCCCTTGGAGAGCCGTCTGCTCAAAGCCGAAGCCGAGCTCCAAGAGCGGCGAGTTCTTCAGGAACAACTGCAGGCTTTGCACCAGAAGGTGGCCGAACAAGAGAAGGCGCTGCAGGAGCGGGAGCATCTCTTGCAACAGTTGCAGCAGACTTTGGCGGCTCAGAAAGTCCAGATCTCGGATCAGGAAGCTCAGCTTGCTGCTCGGCAACGCTTAAATGAACGGCAGCGGCAGGATATCGAGGCCCTGCAGGAGCAGATTGAGCAGCTACGCTTGGCCCACGCTCAGGAGCGCCGTCAATGGGAACAGCGCCAGCAGGAGCTGCAGGCCTCTCTGCTGGAAGCCCAGGATGTGGCGGAAAAGCGGGTGGAAATGCTGCAACGCTTTAAGGCAGAGCTTTCTCTGGCCCGCACTCAAATTGCCGAAACTCAGGCGGAGCTGAGCAGCCTGCGGGCTTTGTACAGCGACCAACAGGCAGCCTGGCAGGAGCAACGGGAACACCTCGAGGCCCGTTTGGCAGGCTATGCCGAGACGGAAGCCGAGGCCGAGCAGCGCTGGCGGGAACAACGGCAAGAGCTAGAAGCAGCCCTGGCCGAAGCCCAAGCTCAATTGGCGGCTTTGCAAGCTCAGCAGGAGCATCTGCGCCAGGGATCCCTGGCGCAGCAACAGCTTCAACAGCAGTGGCAGGCCCAGGCCGAAGCGCTGCAAGTGGCCCTCTCTCAAGCCCAGGCGGAAGTTACCCGTTGGCAGCAAGAGCACCGCCATCTCCAGGAACAGTACGCCCAAGCCCAGCAGCATCTCTCCGCCATGGAGCGGCAGTTGCAGGCTGCCTTGGAGCAGTTGGCCGCCCAACCCGACTGGCAGCCACAGTTGCGCTCTGCGCAGGCAACCATTCTCCATCTGCAAGAAGAAATTGCAACCTTGTCCACGCAACTGGAGAAGCAAGCAGAGCAGATCAAAGCCCTGCAAGGGGAGCGTGCTGCCCTGTGGGAAGAAAACCGCTCTCTCCGAGAAAAATACGAGCAGCAGCAGATGCATGTGCTGAGCTTGAAGGCGGCTTTGGAACGCAAAGGCTTGGATGTCCCACCTCGGGCCGATACCTCCAGCGCCCTCACGCGAACAGAGTCCCTTGGCCAGGCTCTGTCTCCAACCCCTGCTGCCAAGCCTACAATTCAGCCCCTGGCCCAACCTCTACCGTCTCGGGCAAGCAAGCGGGCGGTCGATCTGCCGAGGTTTCTGCCCCGTCCGTGAGGGATCCCGTGTTGCAGCCTGTTCCTCCCCGCTGGCTGGAAGTGTGGGTGGATCATCCCCAGTTGGGGGGCTGCTTTACCTATCGTGTGCCAGAGGGATCCGCGCCAGAAGCGGGCGACCTGCTCAGCGTACCCTTTGGTCAGCAAATGGCGGGGGCAGTGGCCTTGGGTTGGCGCTCCGAGCTGCCGGCAGGGGTGGATCCGCAGTCGGTGCGGGAGATCGAGGCGGTGGTGGCCAAAGGGATCCTGCCCAAAGAATTCTGGCCCCTGCTGCAGCGGGTGGCCGACTATTACCTCACCCCTCTGGCCCAGGTGGTGCGCACGGTATTGCCCCCCGGCTTGCTCAGCCGTTCTCAGCGGCGTGTCCGCTTGCTCAGGCTCCCTGCCGAAGGGGAGGAATGTTCGCCGGCTGCCCAAACCCTGCTGCAGCTGCTTCAGGCCAAAGGGGGAGAGCTGTCTTGGCGCTATGTGCAACAGCAGGTGCCCACTGCCGCCCTCGCCCTGCGGGAACTGCAGCGACGGGGTTGGGTGGAGAGCTTTTGGCAGGAGCAACAGGGGGGCAGGGTGAAAACCCAGCTGGCCGCCAGTCTGGCCGACGACTCCCCAGAGGGGCTGAGCCTCCCTCAGCAGAAGGCGCTGCAGATCCTCAAGCAGAAGGGGGGAGAGCTGCTGCTCGCCGAGTGGGAGCGCCTGGCAGGAGTGAGCCGAGCGGTTCTGCAGGGGTTGGCCCGCAAAGGCCGTGTCCACCTCTACGAGCGCCCACTGCTGCGGCTGGGAGATGCCAGCCTGCCGGGGTGGCGGGATCCGCCCAGGCCCTTGACGGCCGCCCAGGCCCAGGCGGTAGAGGCGATCCGGCAAGCTTTGGGCCGGTTCCAGCGGTTTTTACTGCACGGGGTCACCGGTTCTGGGAAAACGGAAGTGTACCTGCAGGTGATCGCCCAGGTGCTGCAGCAAGGACGGTCGGCGCTGGTGCTGGTGCCCGAGATCGGCCTTACCCCGCAACTGATGGATCGGTTTCGGGCGCGGCTGGGATCCCAGGTGTGGGCCTACCACAGCGGCCTCTCGGAGGGCGAGCGCTACGACACCTGGCGGCAGATGCTGTCCTCCACCCCCCAAGTGGTGATCGGCACCCGCTCGGCGGTGTTTGCCCCCTTGTCCAAGCTGGGCCTGATCGTCTTGGACGAAGAGCACGACGACAGCTTCAAGCAGGATCAGCCCCAGCCCTGCTACCACGCCCGTCAGGTGGCCGAGTGGCGGGCCGAGCTGGCCGGTTGTCCCCTGGTCCTGGGCAGTGCAACCCCAGCGGTGGAAACCTATGCCGCCCATCTGCAGGATCCGCAGCGGTGGATCCGGCTGGCCCTGCCGCAGCGCATCCCCCAAGCTGGGATCCCGGCCACCCTGCCCCAACTGGAGCTGGTGGACATGCGCCAGGAGCTCCAAGCCGGCAACCGCAGCATCCTCAGCCGCCGTCTACACCAGGCCCTGCAGCAGACGCTGGACAGAGGGGAACAGGCTATTCTCTTCGTCCCCCGCCGCGGCCACAGCACCTTCGTCTTGTGCCGTAGCTGCGGGTTTGTCCTCACCTGCGAGCATTGTGATGTTTCTCTCACCTTTCATCTGGCCCATCTCGGCGGGCAGGAACTGCGCTGCCACTACTGCGGCGCCCGCCAACCCCATCCGCAGCGCTGCCCCGCCTGTGGATCCCCCTACCTGAAGCACTTCGGCACCGGCACCCAAAAAGTGGTGGAAGTGCTGCACCAGCATTGGCCCCAGCTCTCGATTTTGCGCTACGACAGCGACGCCACCCGCCGCAAGGGATCCCATCGCGATTTGCTGGAGCAGTTTCGCAGCGGCAAGGCCCAGGTGCTGGTGGGCACGCAAATGCTCACCAAAGGGCTGGACATACCCCAGGTAACCTTGGTGGGCGTGATGGCCGCCGATGGGCTGTTGCACCAAGCCGACTATCGCGCCGGCGAGCGCAGCTTTCAACTGCTCACCCAGGTGGCAGGGCGCTCGGGCCGGGGATCCCTGCCAGGACAGGCGATTATCCAGACCTATCTGCCGGAGCACCCGATTTTGAGGGCGGTACTGGCCCAAAATTACGAGGGCTTCTTGCGGGCAGAACTGCAACAACGGCAAGAGGGGGGCTATCCTCCCCACCGAGCTTTGATTTTGATCCGCTTGAGCAGCACCCGCCTGGAAGCCCTGGAGCGCTACTGCCATCGGGTGGCCGAACGCCTACAGGGGATCCCAGCAGAGGTGTTGGGGCCGGGGCCGGCCCAGGTGGAGCGGGTTGCCGGACGCTACCGCTGGCAGATCCTGTTGAAGCAGCTTCCCGACCAAGGTTGGGATCGCCCGAAGCTGGCTGCGCAGATCCAGGCCGCAATTGGCCATCCCCCCCAAGGGATCCGCGTCAGCCTGGATGTGGATCCCCTGCGGATTCTCTAGGAACAGTTGACCCGGCGCGCGGCAAGCCCGCCGATCCCGCGAGATCTTAAGGTAGTCTGGTTTCGGGGCCACCCGTATCCAACTCAACTCTGGCAAAGCATGGCTGAAAACCGGACTGGCGCGTTTATTGGTGGGCTGTTGCTGGGAACTGCTGTGGGCACCGCCATTGGCCTGCTCTTGGCTCCCCGCAGCGGACGGGAGACGCGGCGACTGCTGAAGAAATCGGCAGAGGCCCTGCCAGAGGTGGCAGAAGATGTGACCAGCAGTCTGCAATATCAATCGGAAAAGTTGTTCGACGCTGCCCAACGCAGTTTGGATGAGGCTCTGCTGCGGCTGCAGCAGGCAGTGGCGGTGGGCAAAGAAGCCATGTTGCAGAAGCGAAGGGAGCTGCTCCAAGCCCAGAACTCGCGTCCCTTTGGCGGGGAAGAAGCTGACCTAGAAGCTCGGGATGGGGAGGAGGCGGCGGGATGAACGACCCGGTCTTTTGGCTCGGCCTCTCGGTAGGCCTGGTAGCAGTGGGCATTTTGGCAGTGATCCTGACCCTACTACCTGCCGTCATTCAACTGGGTCGAGCTGCCCAGAGCGTGGAGCGCTTTTTCGACACGCTGCTGCGGGAATTGCCGCCCACGCTGGAGGCCCTGCGCCTGACCAGCCTGGAAGTGAGCGAGATTGCCGACAGCCTCGACGAAGGGGTGAAAGGGGCTGGGCAAGTGGTGAAGCAGGTCAACCGCTCCATCGAAGGAGCACGCACCCAAGCCCAGGGCGCCCAAGTCAATATCCGCAGCTTTTGGGCAGGGGTACGGGCAGCCTGGCAGACGCTGTCCGGCGAAGTGCCCCCCACCACTGGCGCGATTCACAACCCGCGGCTGCGCCCATCCGACCCATCCAACCGTTCTTTCTCCGCTGCTTCATCAACACTTCCCCTGGGAGGTGACCGCCCTTTTGCCGGCGGAGCCACACCAGAGGGATCCCAAGCCGCTGCCCAATCTTCCCGACCGGACATCGCCAATCCCTAGGCGTTCCTCAGGATCTTCTGAAAGACAGGCGTAGGAGGCTGGGGCTCTTGCCCGGGGGGAAGCTGGCCCCAAGTCGCATCGGGATCCCAGCGCAGTTGCAGGGTGTCGGCGAGGGAGAACCCCAGCTGCTGCAGGATCTTGAGGCTGAGAGCGGGAATGAGGGGGGAGAGCAGGACTGCCACCCAGCGCACACTTTCCAAAACGGCATAGAGGATCTGGGCCACCCGTTCGTTTTGCCCTTGCTTGTGCAGCGTCCAAGGAGCCTGCTCATCAAGGTATTTGTTGCTGGCCTGGGCTAAGCTGAGGGCTTTGCGGGCAGCAGAGCTGGGATCCAGCCGCTCGTAGGCGTCGGCCACTGCCGGGGCAAGGCGCTCGGCCAGGGTTTTGAGGGGGTGATCTGCAGGGATCCCGACGGCGGGAACGCGGTAGTCGGATTGATATTTCCTGAGCATGTTGAGGGTGCGGTTGAGCAAGTTGCCCAGGTCGTTGGCCAGATCGGCGTTGAGCACGTCAATAAAGCGGCCCTCGCTAAAATCGCCATCCTTGCCCAGCTCGATTTCCGTCAGGAAGTAGTAGCGCACGGCATCGGCGCCGTATTGCTGCACCAGCTCAAAGGGATCCACTGTGTTCCCCAGGCTTTTGCTCATCTTGAGGCCATCCTTGGTGAGAAAGCCGTGGCCAAACACCTGCTTGGGCAGGGGCAGACCTGCGGACATGAGCATGGCCGGCCAGTAAATGGCGTGGAAGCGGACAATATCCTTGCCCACCAGGTGCACATCCGCAGGCCAGTAGCGGCGTAGGGCATTTGCCAAGGTGGGCTCGTCGTCAGGATCCAAAGCAGCACTGATGTAGTTGATGAGGGCATCAAACCAAACATAAAGGGTTTGGCCGGGATCTGCCGGAAAAGGGATCCCCCAGGAGACGCTGGGGCGAGAAATGGAAAAATCCCGCAGGCCCTGCTTGACAAAGTTGATCACCTCATTGCGGCGGCTTTCCGGCTGGATAAACTCCGGGTGCTCCGCATACAGGGCCTCCAGCTTTTCTTGGTAGCGGGAGAGGCGAAAGAAGTAGTTTTCCTCGTCTTTCCACTCCACCTTCTTGGTGGGGTGCAGGGGGCAAAATCCTCCCTCCAGCAGCTCGGCCTCGTCTTTGAACTCTTCGCAGGCCACACAGTACCAACCCTGCTGCCGGCCAATGAAAATATCTCCCTGATCCCAGACCCGCTGAAAAAACTCCCGCACAATGGCCTTGTGGCGGGGATCCGTGGTGCGGATGAAGCGGTCGTGGCGGATGTGGAGTAGGTGCCACAGTTTCGCAAACTCGGCAGAAAACTCATCACAGTGCTGCTGCGGCGGAACGCCCCGTTCTTCGGCGGTACGCTGGATCTTCTGGCCGTGCTCGTCGGTTCCCGTCACCATCAGCACATCCTTGCCCCGCAGGCGATGGTAACGGGCAATGGCATCCGCCACTAGGGTGGTGTAGGCGCTGCCGATGTGGGGAGCGGCGTTGACGTAGTAGATGGGGGTGGTGATGACAAAGGTGGAATCCGGCATGAGCATCCGCAAGGCTTTCTCCCATGATAGAGGTTGCCGGAAAGTCCAAAAGGCCAAGCTGTAGCGTGGGTGGGGAGAGGTCATTCGATGAAACTTCAGGTCAACCTTCCGGGGTGGAGCGGTGTGGCGTTGGGAGTAGGGATCCTCGGGGCGGGAGCGGGCCTGGCCCAACCCTCGACGGCGCCCCTGCCGGAAACCCGGATCCCCTGTGAGATTTTCATCGCGGGGGGTGGGCTGGGGGGGGTGGCGGCGGCCTATGACGCGCTGCAACTGGGCCGGCAGGTGTGCATGACGGAGATCACCGATTGGATCGGGGGGCAGGTGAGCGCCCAGGGAGTCTCCGCTTTGGACGAGCGACCCCTGCAGCGAGAAAACGACATCTTCCCCAGGGGCTACAGCGAGTTTCGCCGGCGGGTACGGGAAAAATACGGCGGGGATCCCAATCCGGGCAAATGCTGGGTGAGCGTGCTCTGCTTTTCCCCTCAGGTGGGCCACCAGGTGATTCGGGAGATGTTGGATCCCTATCTGCAGTCGGGGCAGTTGCGGCTATTTACGGAGACGGTGGTCAAAGACTTGGAGATTGCGGATTACCAGATCCGCAGTGTGCAGGCCATTCGCAACATCCCCAAACACGCCGGCGTCCAGCCAGAGAATCGAGGGGATCTCTCCAGCTACTTTCTCGATTTTTATCGTCTAGAACCCACCGAGGACTGGGACAAGGAGATCCTGCGCTTTGAGCCGCCGCCAGAACGCCAAGACAAAACCCTGCCCTGGGTGGTGATCGATGCCACCGAAACCGGCGAGCTGCTGCCCTTGGCGCGGGTGCCCTACCGCCTGGGAACCGATGGCCAAAGCCGCTGGGAACCCAGCTCCAAGCCCTACGTGGATCCCTACTGTACCCAGGGCTTCACCTACACCTTTGTCCTGGAGCGCTCCGCTGTGCCCCAAGTCCCCATCAAGCCCGAGTTCTACAATGACCCACTGCACGGTCCCTACTACAGCTTTGAACAGCCGCGCTTTAACTTTGGCCTGGTCTTTACCTACCGCCGCATCTGGGGACAGGTGTTTGGCTTTGGGGAAGAGGCCATCCGGGTGGGGGATCAATCCATGCAAAACTGGACCTGGGGCAACGACTGGCGCATCACCGGCCCGGAGATGAACCTCATCCTTACCCACGAGCAACTGCAGGCCTCAGGCCAACTGCAGCCGGGCGGCTGGATGGGGGGCCTGCGGGTGGAAGCCCTGCGGCGAGCTGAGCAGCATGCTAAGGGCTTTTTCTACTGGCTGGTGGCGGGAAGAACGGATTTTCTCCTGCAACAGGAGGATCCCAACTTTCAAAAAGACTTCTACTTGCGCTATGCCTACCTACGGGGGCCCAATACCCCCATGGGAACTGCCAGCGGCCTCTCCAAGTACCCTTATATCCGCGAGTCGCGGCGCATCATTGGTCGGCCCAGCCTCTCCTACCCAGAAGGATTTACCATCTACGAGTCGGACATCACCACGCGGGAATCGGAGTTGAATCGTGGTCGCCCCTTTATCTTCTACGACTCAGTGGGGGTGGGCCAGTACCCCATCGACTTTCACGATTGCCTGCTGCCGGGTTTTTCCCTGCCCCCCAGCAACAACAAAGACGCGCAGGCCCCCAGCTACCCTTACCAGATCCCCCTGCGGGCTCTGATCCCCCAGCGCATTGACAATCTGCTAGCCGGCAACAAAAATATCGCCACCAGCCGCATTGCCAGTGCCTCCTACCGGGTGCATCCGGTGGAATGGGCCATTGGCACCGCCGCCGGCCACACGGCCCACTTTGCCCTAGAACGGGATCTGATCCCGGCGGAGATCGTGGAGGAGCCGCTTTTGGATTTGCGGCTGTTGCCAGCTCTCCAGGCCCAAATTCAAAGCTTGGGCAACCCCATTCAATTTCCTGGCACCACCATTACCGCCACCGATTGGGCCCAATCCCGCTAGCCTAGAAAGGCAGGGTTGGGAGTTGACCGGTGGATCCCGTTGGGGTTGGACTTGTGGGCTGGGAGATGCTTCGCCCCTCTTTATGGGCGGCCACGGCTCTGTGGGGCTTGGGACTGATGTGGGGGTTTTCGCCGCTGCATCAAAAGCTGCAGGAGAGCTGGGAAAAGCAATTGCCATGGGATCCCAGTGGAGCTTTGGCTTCCTTGCTGAGCACCCTTCCCTTTTTGCTGGCAGCAGGCTTGGTGGTAGCCCTGACGGAGATCTCCTTGGGCAAAAGCTGGGCCGTCTCCTGCGGCCTGATCGCCTGCGTCGGCGGAGGCCTCTATGAACTGGGCCGGCGGGACAATGCCAGGTAACTCAAGCGCTCCGTGTTGTTAACGCAACTACCCCCAGTCTCCTCCCCTAGGGAGCGGATAAGCAACGCCAAGTTAGAGCGGCTTCAAGCGATGACCCCCCTCCAAGAAGCAGCAGAAGCAGCGGCCAAGCTGCTGGTATTCCGGGACATCTGCACCCACCCCCTAGCCCTAGCCTGGCAGGAGCTAATCCAGCAGTTGATGAGTGGGGATCCCCTGCCGTGCTGGAGGGCCTACGGGCGCTGGTTTGAGCTTTTGGCCCGGCAGGGCCTGAGCTGGCGGCAATGGCTGATCCGGGAGATCCGCTGGGCCGATAACCCCTTTGCCCGTGCAGCGCTGCAGCCCCAAGGGATCCCAGAGCCTCTTATGCAGGCTGCCCGCCACGATCTCCGCTGTCTGCAAACCTTGGCGGACAGTCAGGAGACCATTGCCGAGCAGATGCAGGCGTTGGGGTTGGGGATCCCCTGGCCCGATGGGGAAACCGATAGCGCTGGCTGGGATCCCCGCTCTTTTGCCGATTGGGGCCAGAGCTTGGAGACCTTAATTGCCCACTACCGCCAAAGGGGGGTAGGGCTCTGTGGTCGCTACTGGGCCTTTCGCTGGGGGCCAGCAGGGCTAGAAGGGATCCCTGCTCCCGATCTGTCTGACTGGGAGGAGATCTACGGCTACGAACGGCAGAAACGGCAGTTGGCGGCCAACACCGAAGCCCTGCTGCGGGGGGATCCGGCTTTGCATGTGTTGCTCTACGGGGCGCGGGGTACGGGCAAGTCTTCTCTGGTGAAGGCGTTGTTGCGCCGCTACGGCCTGCAGGGGCTGCGCCTATTGGAGCTGAGGCGAACAGACTTGATTCAGTTGCCGGAAATTTTGGCAGAGCTGCGGGCGCAGGTGTTGCCTTTCATCTTGTTTGTGGACGATCTCTCCTTTGAGGCAGAGGAAACCGAGTTCAAGCAGCTCAAGGTGCTCCTGGAGGGGGATCTCGTTGCGCCGCCCCCCAACGTGCGTCTTTATGCCACCAGCAACCGCCGCCATCTCATCCGCGAGTTTTTCGGCGACCGACCCAATCCCCAAGATCAAGAAGTTCACGCCTGGGATACGGTCCAGGAAAAGCTGTCGCTGCGGGATCGCTTCGGCCTCACCCTCACCTTCACTCCCTTCACCCAAGGCGATTACCTGGCAACCGTAGAACACCTGGCGCAGCGGCTAGGTTTCACCCAATCTTTGGATGTCCTGCGCCGCCAGGCCCTGATCTGGGCACAACAGCAAAACGGCTTTTCCGGTCGCACTGCCCGCCAGTTCTTGGATGCCGTTCGGGCAGGGCTGGTGAAAGGCAACGATGGACTTCCGAGCTAGAGGTGGTGACTATTCCAAACTGATACATTTACGCTGAACACTGCTGAACATCACTGTTCAACTATGCAGCGATAGCATTCTGTTTGTTTCCATTCGCGTTAGCGGGACGGAGTCCAAACAGAATGGCGGTATCCCGCAAAGCTTTGAGTAGAATACCCAAAGCGCAGTTTCCGTGTCGTCTTACTACCAATTTTCTGCTTTGCTTTGGCTACCATGTTGGCAGACTCGAAAGTAAACAGAAAGATCAACTGGTAGTAATCCGTACTGAACATATTATACATTATTTTCAGTATAGTTGAGCTTATTATTGACTAGAGTCATGCTCCAAAAAAGACAGAAGTTGCTGAGCTACACTCGCTACACGAAGGGGCGCCGGTCAGCCTGTCTCTGCCGTTACAAAAGCCAGGCGTCATAGCCATAGTCCGACCAAGGGCTGGCCCCAGAAGAAGGCAAAAGAAATGCACGATGGAAGCCATGGTCGCATCAGCGTTGGGTAGCAACCTCGATCCGGCCAATCTGGATCAGACGGAAGCAAGCCGCAGCTTGGCCCGCCTGGGGATCGATGTGGGGGGCACCTTTACTGATCTGGTGCTCTTGCAGGATGGCCAGATGCAGACGGCGAAGGTGCTGTCTACCCCCAGCCCTGAGGAGGGAGTCTTTGCGGCGCTGGACAAGCTGGGGGCGCTCCAAGGAGAGCTCCGGGTTGACCTGTTCTGCCATGGCATGACGGTGGCCACCAACGCGCTGCTGGAGCGCAAGGGATCCCCCACCCTGTTTCTAACCACGGCGGGCTTTCGGGATGTGCTGGCCATTGCCCGTCAAAACCGCCCCTCTCTGTATGACCTGACACAGCCCAAGCCGGAGCCAGTGGTGCCCCGCCACCACTGCCTGGAGGTGAAGGAGCGCTGCAGCGCGGGCGGAGTGTTGGAGCCGCTCACCGATGCCGAAATCCGGCGGGTGGTGCAGGAGGTGGGGGAACGGGTGCAGCGGGATGGGATCCGCGCTATTGGGGTGGGGTTTTTGTTTTCTTTTCTCTACCCGGAGCACGAACAGCGGCTGGGAATGGCCTTGCGGCAGGCTTTCCCGGAGCTACACCTTTCCCTGTCTTGCGAGGTGGCGCCGGAGTTCCGAGAATACGAGCGCTTCAGCACCACCGCCATCGATGCCTACCTCAGTCCGGCATTGGCGGGCTACCTGCACCGCTTGGCCCAAGGATGTCGGGAGCGAGGGATCCCCCAGCCCTTGATCATGCAGTCTTCCGGCGGGGTGACCTCCATTGCTCAGGCGGCAGCTCATGCTTCGGTGGCTTTGCTCTCGGGGCCGGCAGGCGGGGTTTATGGGGCGGCCTATCTGGGTCGCCTGAGTGGCTACCCCCACTTGCTCAGCTTCGATATGGGGGGAACCAGCACAGATGTGGCCTTGATCCAAGATGGGATCCCCCAGGTTACTCCCGCAGCGGTGGTGTGCGGCTTGCCCGTGCAACAGCCCCAAATTGATATCCACACCGTCAGTGCCGGCGGCGGATCCCTGGCCTATTTGCTGCCCGGCGGTGGGCTTCAGGTGGGGCCAGAGAGTGCCGGATCCAACCCTGGGCCGGCCTGCTACGGTCGGGGGGGAAGGGCTCCGACGGTTACCGATGCCAACCTCTGGCTGGGGTACCTGCCGGATGGCGGGCGGCTGGGCAACTCGGTGCAGCTACGGCGGGAGCTGGCGGAACAGGCTATTGCCACGCTGGCGGATCCCTTGGGCTTGAGCTTGCAGGAAACTGCCGTTGGCATTCGCACCTTGGCCAACGTCGCCATGTCGCGGGCCTTGCGGGTGATCAGCGTGGAGCGGGGTTTGGATCCCGCCGATTTTGCCCTGCTGGCCTTCGGCGGAGCCGGGCCCATGCATGCCTGTGCTTTGGCAGAAGAGCTGGGCATCCGCACGATCTTGATCCCGGCTGCTTGTGGGGTGCTCTCGGCGCTGGGAATGGCTCTGGCAGATCTGCGGCGAGACTATCGGCGGGCCATCCTCCAACCTCTGCGGCAGCTCACGTCCGCTTCAGGGGGATCCCTGCTGGCCCAATGGGCAGAACCCCTGATCCGCCAGGCGAGAGCCGATCTGCAGGATCCGGCGCTGCACTTCAGCTTGGACTTGCGCTATCGCGGCCAGTCTTTTGAGTTGGGGATCCCGGTGCAGTTGTCAGATCCGATTCCTCATCTGGAGCAACAGTTTCACCAGGCCCACCGACAACGCTATGGATGGCAGGATTTGGCCCAGCCGGTGGAGGTGATTCAGTTGCGTCTACAGGCGGTGCAGGCCCTACCCACCGTGCCTTTGACTGCACCCCACCCTTTGCCAGGGGATCCCCTCAAGGGTCGGCGAGAGGCATGGTTTGGGGGCAGGATGTGCTCGGTGCCGGTTTACGATCGGCAGCGCATGGATGTGGGGTTTCAACTGCGCGGGCCGGCAATTGTCGAGATGCCGGAGGCAACTGCGGTGATCGAAGCCGGTTGGACAGGTGTCATTGACGAAGTGGGAACCCTAATCTTGAGCTGTGTTCGCGATAGCGGGACAAAGTCCTGGTGAGTCCATCCGCAAGCAGAGCGTCATGGTCATTTCGATCCAAACTAGGATACTGTGCCCACACCCAAAACGTTGCTCGCGTCGGCGTTGCGGAGCAATAATGCAGGGGGCCAGAAGCTCACCCTAACCTGAAAGACCACAGCAGAGCTTGTTTTGAGAGGGAGAGGCAGGTGCTCCAGATCACCTTGACGAATACCTTCACGATTTTTGCGTCCAGATAGGGTGTTGTCTGTTTTCGTTTGTCAGGGTCTAGATAGATGGACTGGCCTCTGCAGCCCTTGCCCTGACTGGATTTTCCTGATTCCGCTCGAGGGCGGACGATGGGACTCGAACCCACGAATGGAGGATCCACAATCCTCTGCCTTAACCGCTTGGCTACGCCCGCCGTGATTCCGGCTATCTAGCTTAGCATGGGAAAAACGGGACTGAACCACAGAGGTCGAAGCACCCCAAATGCTACCCAGAGCCGATTTGTTGCGAGGGGCAGGGCATCGAGAAACCTTGGCACGGGTCTTGGATTTGGGAGAGCAAGCTCTCAAAACCTGGCAAGTGGTCTGGAGCGACTTCCTCTCGCCACCGGAAATAGCAGAGGTGCAAGCTCGGCTGTGCAACTTGACCGAACTGCAAGTGTGGGCTTGGGGAGGGTACCCTCAAGCAGAGCGCCAACGCATAGCCCTGGCCCGCTCTGAGGTGGGTCTGGATGTCCGGGATCCCAAGCCCGACCAAGAAGGGATCCCATTGGCCGCCATTCAGATTCAGGGCAACTTTCTCTTCGACCCGGCTACCCACCGCGATTTTCTGGGAGCCCTGTTGGCGTCCGGCATCGCCCGCGAGAAAGTGGGAGACATCCTTGTGTTGGGAGACTCAGGCGCCCAGGCCATCGTTGTGCCCGAAATGGTGGACTACCTCACCCTAAACCTGACTCAGGTGCGCACAGTGCCTGTCAAAGTAGGCCGGATCCCCCTGAGCCAGTTGAACATTCAACCCCCCCGCGTCAAATCCATCACCAGCGTGGAAGCCTCTTTGCGCCTGGATGCGGTAGCCTCAGCTGGGTTTGGCATCTCCCGCAGCAAAATGGTGGAAGAAATCCAACGGGGGGAAGTGCGGGTCAACTGGAAGCCCATTACCCAAGCCAGCTACACCGTTGGCCCTCAGGATTGGATTGCCATTCGCGGTCGGGGTCGGCTGCAAATCGAAGAGGTAGCCGAAACGAAAAAAGGCCGCTTTCGAGTGCAAATGAGGCGGTATCTCTAGATTTTTTCCTGTCTGAGTTTGGGGAGATCGATACCTCCAGGAAAATGCTCTAGAAAAAAGAGAAAAAGGCCCAGGGATAAAGCAAATACTCCAAGTAAAACAACTTCCAGATCAGTTGATAATAGCCAACAATCGCCTCCCGACGGCTGAGATCCAGATGGACACCATAGCCCAAGAGGATCCCCAGCCCCAACACATGGCTCACCAACAGCCAGAGGCCGTTGCCCGCAAGGAGAAAAGAGATCCCCACCCCGATAAATCCCAGATAGCACAAGGCTAAAATGCCGATACAAAACCTTGAGATCCGCTCTGGCCCAAAGCGCAGCGAGAAGGTGGCAATGGCAAACTGGCGATCCCCCTCCATGTCGGGAATATCTTTGAAAAGGGCGATCACCAACCCAAAAATCGACATAAACCCCGTCAGCCAAACAATCGCAGCCGAAAGCTCGACCCTTCCCTGCATCACCTGCTGAAAATGGCTGTAAAGGCCCAAATTGACGATCAAACCCCGCACGCTGTAGATGCAAGCCGAGGCTGCCAGCGGAAAACGCTTCAACCGCAAGGGGGGCAGCGAATAGGCCGTGCCGATCCCATTGCTCAAAAGCACCGTCAGCAGCAGGTAGGGGATCCCGGCCATGGCCAGCAGGACGGACGCCACCCCACAACCCACGACGATCCCCACCCCCTGTCGCCAACTCAGGGATCCAGCAGCCAAGGGCAAATGGGGTTTGTTGATGCGGTCGATTTCAATATCCGTCAGTTGATTCAAGCCGACGATGTAGACATTGGCCGCCAGACAGGCCGCCCAAGCCCAGACCAACTGGGGCAGCGCCGAGAGAACCGGTTGCAGGGATCCGGCAGCCACAAACCCCGCCAACAGGTAGAGGCCCACCACGCTGGCGCTGGTGCCGTAGACGGTGTGGGGTCGAGCAAAACGCCAGAGAACTTGTGGGCGCAACATCAAAAAAGCTAGGGAGAGTCTTCCAGGAGAGAAGCTAGGGCTGCCCAGCGGGGATCCGCCGTTGGTGCTGTAGCTTCCACCGCAATGCCCGGACAATCGGGACGGCAGGGCAACTGGCGGGGCATCTCCAAATGCAGGTGCTGGTACATCCAGTCTTCGACATCCAGCTCACCATTGGGGGGCAGGCTCTCCAGCAGATCTTCTTCGTCTTGCAATTCCAGCTCCAAGGGGAGAGGTTCGGGATCCCGAATCAAAATGATCTCCTCAACTTCCAGGTGCAGCCGGTGGTTGAACTGCTGTAGGCAGCGGTGGCAGGTGAGGGTGACAATGGTACGAGCTTCAGCACTCACTTCGAGAAAATGGCCCCGATGGCTGACTTCCAGGGATCCCTCCACAGGGGTCAAACTCTCAAAGCCCGAAAAAAACTGCCTAAACTGCAATTCTTGGGTTTGATCCGGCATCTGCCGCAGATCGGATAGACGAATTGGCCTTAACATTGCGCCCCCCTTCACGCGTTTTGGGTAGCAGGGATCCCTGTCGTCACCGTAGCCAGAGAGCCAAGTTGCTCGTCCAAACTTCTTAAGATGGGGAAGACACCCGACGAATGACCAGACGCCGGTCAGGCTCTTTGCCACGGCTGAAAGTTTCCAGATCGGCATAGGCAGGGTCATTCAAGAGAGTATGAATTTGCCGACGCTCGGCAGCCGAGAGATCGGGAAACTCGTATTCCCGGCCAGTGGCCCTCACCTTTTCCACAGCAGCGGCAACCAAAACCTTCAGCTCCTGCAAACGCCGCTGCCGATAGCCGTCCAAATCCAAAATGTAGGGCTGCTGCTGGTCTTCCGGCTGGTTCAGGTTGAGAAGGGTGTTGGCCAGGTACTGCAACGCATCCAGCACCACGGGGGAGCGATCCTCCTCTTGAGGGGAATCTCTGGAAGATGGAGAGGGCAAGGGGGGGGCTTTCGCCAACAGCAGCTGCTTCTGAGCTGGGGTCAAAGAAGACGCCTCGATTTCCAGCACCTCCCCCACCACCCGCACCACCGCTGGGATCCCCATAGCCGCCAGCACCTGCTGTAACCACTGCCTGGCTCGCTCTTGATTGGCCGCAAAGGTGGACTTGTTTGGCGAAGGGGCAACGGTTCCCTCAGATTTCTTAGCAGCAGATCCCGTAGAAGACTTAGGACGGCTCATCCTGGGCAGCTTCCAACTTTGAAGAGCATGACTCTAGTCAATAATAAGCTCAACTATACTGAAAATAATGTATAATATGTTCAGTACGGATTACTACCAGTTGATCTTTCTGTT
>NZ_JBSSBV010000027.1:0-35288 GCF_054059115.1 Thermostichus sp. MS-CIW-26 | reverse complement strand
AGTTTGACTGCGTTGACTACTTTTTCTGGTGTGTTTTGGTTGACCCAGTTCAACGCCTGCACAAAGGCATCCATTGTCGCATCCAACTTTGCGGCCTGGGACTGGGACACCTTGAGTTTGCAAGCTACAGTCAGGACTTGGGTCATGGTTCTATCATAACTTCCGCATTCCTCCCGACACTGACCCTACGGGTACAGTGCGGGGCTCCTGCAATTTCTAGCTGAGGCCAGAACAGATCCAACTGGCCTTGTCCGCAGCAGAGGTGCGGAACACTTTCCCGTGAGAAGTGTCTTGAGCTGAGGAGCTGAGAAGAGGGCTGGCTGCTATCTTTGTCGGATGGCCCTCCTTGGTCTTGTTGAATCTCTGCCCATGCTGCTGTTGCTGACCAATCTGATTGCCGTTTTGCTGTTTTTGCTCTGCCCTTAGTGGATGCTGAGTGGATGCTGAGGCGGGAGTTCGGCGGAGCAGGGGTGCTGGCGGGAACCTTTGGCCTCATCGACCCGCAGCAGTTGGGAATCCCGGAGACTTTGGCGGTGGGTTGGATCCCAGGGTTGAGCTGGGCCTGAGTGCTGTTGGCGCTGTTGTCATGTCTGGCTCTGGGGATCAAGGAGCGGCAAGTGCGGGCCCGCTGGCTGTACAGCTTGGGAGTGGTCGGTCTGGTTCTATTTGGGCTGGGCTTGCTCTGGTTTTATGGGGCAGTGGGGGCGGTGAATGGGGCGGCCCTGGCGGAGGGGATCCCGCCGGCTCGGTTGCCGTTGCGGCGGTTCAGCCCTTCTTTGGCTGGCTATGCCAGCTTTGCCTATGCCCTGCTGCTGTTGCTGCTGGGGCGGCTGCAGTTGCCGGGAGGAAAAGCTTTTTTGGTGCGGCAGCGGCAGATCATCGTACCCCTGAGTGCCTTGGGGGCGGCGGTGGCAGCAGGGGCGGTGGTGGTGGGGTTGCTGCGGCCCGGCTTAGGCTCCTCGCCCGATTCGCCTTTTTTTGTAAAGCTGAGCACCAAAGTGGACTTGATCACCTACACCTTTTCATTGCTGCAGGCGGCCTGTTGCCCGGCTATTTCACGGATCCCTTGCAGGCAGCCCAGGTGGAAATGGACTGCGATGAACGCTCAACTTGAGTACCTCTGAGCGGAGATCTCGTTTGCGCTGGCGCTGCGGAGCAATATGGCAACTCTGTTTTGGGCTTTGATCCCGGCTACCCTGCGCTCCACTACCCCTCTGTTGCTCACGGCCTTGGGGGGCATGTACTCCGAACGCAGCGGCGTGGTCAATATTGCCCTGGAGGGGATCATCTTGTTTGGGGCTTTGGCGGCGGCGGTAACCACCCAACGCCTGGAAGCTTCCCTTCTGGCCCAGACTCCAGCAGCTCAGGTGGGTTGGATCCCTTGGGTGGGTTTGTTGGCCGGCGCCTTAGGGGGGGTGGCCATTGCCTTTGTGCATGCGCTGATGTGCATCCGCTACAGAGCCGATCAAATTGTCAGCGGCACTGCCATCAACCTGTTGGCCATGAGCGTGCCTTCGCTGGTGCTGCAATCGTTCTACGGCAACACCACCAACTCTCAGGAAATTGTCAATCGGCTGCCGCTGTGGCATGGGTTTAGCCCCTTGGTGTATCTGGCCTTTCTGTTGGTGCCAATCTCCTGGTGGTTGCTGTTCAAAACACCCTGGGGCTTGCGGCTGCGAGCGGTGGGAGAGCATCCTCAGGCTGCTGCCACCATGGGGGTGGATGTCCTGGGTATGCGCTACGCGGCGGTGCTGCTCTCCGGCCTGTTGGGGGGCCTGGCGGGGGCCTACCTTTCCATTGGCTTTTTGAACCAGTTTGTCCGCAACATGTCAGCAGGAAAGGGCCTTATCGCCTTGGCAGCGATGATCTTTGGCAAGTGGCACCCCTTCGGGATCCTGGGCGCGACGCTGTTGTTTGGGGCCACCGACGCCCTGGCCATTCAACTGCAAGGGGGAGATGTGATGCCGCCCGTGTTGATCCAGGCGTTGCCCTTTGTGTTGACGATGGGGGTTCTATCGGGAATGCAGGGCCGCGCCCGCCGCACTCGTCCGCCGGCTGCCTTGGGCAAAATCTACAGCAACTGAGAAAGAGCCCAGAATTAAGATCCAAGCTGCGGGCTTGGGCAGCAGTTAGTCAGGTGATCGGGGTCGATTGCACATCCCTGGTGGGTGCGCTAGTTCTGGACGCGATTCTCAGTGTGGGCCTGTTGGCTCCCGCCTTGGCAGCCCAGATGGGGCAAAGTCTAGCCGGTAGGGATCCCCATTTGGGTTTATTCTGGACTTAGCCATCTTTCCAGAGTTGCACCTCAGCTTATGCGGGATCCAGAGTCGAAAACGGTTTCACCCCATCGGGATTCTGGCGGTGGCCAACCCTGGAGGCTCTTGTTCCAAGCAGTCGGTAAATCAATCTATGTTAGGGGGGGATGAAAACCATGGACATTGATCTTCGTCCGCTGATCGTTCTGTCGCCCATTGTTTTGGTGGTTGCCTGGGCTGCCTACAACATCATCAAGGCTGCCATCAAGGGAGAAGCCAAGCTCTTCGGAGAGAGGGGCAACAACCCCTTCGGCAGAGGCGGGAGCTGAACGTGCGGATCCGGTCACAGCTGGCAGGCTCAGTATGCTAGGCGAAGCAACCCAGGCAGCGGTAACCCCTTCCGAGGGAGCCCGCTCAACATCCGCCGATGTGATTGTCATCGGGGCGGGAGTGGCCGGTTTGGTGTGTGCAAGGCAACTGCTGCGGGCGGGGCTGCGGGTTCTGGTGCTGGAAAAATCGGCGGGCTTGGGCGGGCGCATGGCCACCCGTCGAGTTGAGCACGCTGGGCAAACGGTGCCAGTGGATCATGGGGCTCAATACCTGACTGCCGATTCGGATGGCTTTTATCGCTGGGTGAAGGAGCTGCTGGGCCTGGGGCTGCTGGCGGAATGGACGCGCTCGCTGCATGTGCTGGATCGAGAAGGGCTGCGCCCAGAGGATCCCAACGACGAGAAACCACGCTACGCTTGCCCCCAGGGCATGACAATGTTGGCCAAACACTTGGCTGCCCCGCTGTCGGTACACACCCAAACTCGTGTGGTCAGCCTCAAACCTTTGGCAACAAGCTGGCAATTGAGGGCGGAGAACGGCCAATGCTACGAGGCTGCTGCCCTGGTGGCGACAATTCCGGCCCCCCAGTTGCTGCCCCTGCTCCGGGAAGGGATCCCTTCGGCTGAAAACCTGTTGCCTCTGCTGGAATCCGCCCAGTATCAACCCTGCCTTGCGGTTTTGGCGGGCTACTCTGAGCATACGCCGCCTTGGAAGGGGATCAAGTGCTTGGAGGATCCGATGTTGGCCTGGCTGGGACTGGACAGCAGCAAGCGCCTGCAGCCGCTCCCGCCTGTGGTGGTCTTGCATGGGGGGGCGGAGTGGTCATCTCTGTACTTGGAGGCCGGCCCCTCTGAGCTGGAAAAGGCCGGTCGAGAATTGCTGGCCCACGCAGCCCAACGGCTGGATCCCTGGCTGGCTTCGCCACAATGGATGCAGGTGCACCGTTGGCGCTACGCTTTGCCTTTGGAAACCACGGGATTGGCCAGCTTAAGCACCCGTGTGCCGGTTTCCGCTGCTGAGGGATTGCCTTTGGTTTGTGCCGGCGATTGGTGCGCCGGAGGGCGCGTAGAGGGGGCTTGGCTCTCAGGACACAATGCCGCCAAAACCTTGCTCGAAATGCTTTCTGGGAAATGAGGGTATGCACAGGCCGACCCGGTCGGCAGGGCAAGTGCCTGACCTGGCGCAGGACAGAGATGACGGCAAGACCACTGGGAGGGTAGGCTGAGGGCCGCTGAGAATTTCCACCCTCTGGGCCGGGGAGTGTGTCAAGCTAAAGGGTGGATCCCCCGGCAGATGCTCTCCTCTCCACTCATGTCCAGAATCTGTACAATCTACCGCCGTGCGCAATTTGCCGCCAGCCATCGGTACTGGTTGCCCGAACTCTCAGAAGCCGAGAACTTAGCCCGCTTTGGCCCAAATGCCCGTTTTCCCGGCCATGGCCACAACTATGTGCTGGAGGTGGGCATGAGTGGTGAGGTGGATGACTATGGGATGGTGCTCAACCTCTCGGAGGTGAAGCAGGTGATCCGGCAGCGGGTGATTCAAGATCTCAACTTTGCTTATCTAAATCAAGCTTGGCCGGAGTTTGCCCAAACCTTGCCCACTACCGAGTTTATCGCTTACGTGATTTGGCAACGCCTGGCCGATGCCTTGCCCCTAACCAGCGTCCGTCTGTACGAAGATCCTGAGCTTTGGGCCGAATACCGAGGAGAAGCCATGCAAGCCTACTTGACTGTTGCCACCCATTTCAGCGCCGCCCACCGCTTGGCTCTGGATCACCTGAGTTTTGAAGAAAACAGCGCCATCTACGGCCTCTGTGCCCGTCCCCACGGCCACGGCCACAACTACGGCCTGGAGATCACCGTCAAGGGATCCATCGACCCGCGCACGGGGATGATCGTGGACTTGGCGGCCCTGCAGCGGCTGATCGAGGAGCAGGTGGTGAAGCCGCTGGATCACACCTTTTTGAACAAAGACATTCCCTACTTTGCCCAGGTGGTGCCTACTGCCGAAAACATCGCCCTCTACATCCAGCGGCTGCTGACTCTGCCCCTGCGGGAGCTGGGGGTGCAGTTGCATCGGGTTCGCCTGCAGGAGAGCCCCAACAACAGCAGCGAGGTCTACGGGGAGTTTCCGCTGGAAGAGCTGCTCAACTCCTCAGAAGGACAAGATGTGGCTTCTTCCGCTTCTGGCAGCCGTATTGCCATGCAGGGCTGATGCGGCTATCATGTTGGATCTGGTTAAGCTGAGCGGGCAAATTCCTGCCTTCACCCGGCACCTGCAACAGGAGTCGAAAGCCAGCCAAGAACGCCTCCGCCAAGCCTGGCAAGTTTTCGAGCGCTGGCAGCAGGAGCCGCAGGTTTGGCAGTCCCGCTGGGTGGAGTGGGGATCCCATCTGTCGTTTGTTTGCGCCAGCCCCGCCGAGCCGCCGGAAGCTTGGGGATCCCTGCCCAAGGTTGAACCTCTGCAGGGGCGACACACGGTGGTGGCCACGGATGGATCCCAGATTTTGCCCAGCCATCACGAGATTGCCTATTGCTCGCTGATCAATGTTGGGCGCGTGGTTCTCCACTACGGCACCCAGGAGTGGCCGCTCCTGGACAGCCAGCCCCTGCTGCTGTATGGAGATGGGCCCCTTGCCCAGCAAAACCGCTCAGACTCCCCTCTCTCGGAACCGCGGGCAGAAGGGTTGCCGAGGGCCCCCCTTAACCGGCGAGACTCTCGCCCGCAGCGCGCTCCAGGTGAACGCAATCCTACCAGCGGCACGGAGTCCTCGTTGGGGCTGGAAGAGATACTGGCCTTACGACGCTCCCAAGCGGAACTGGAGGAGCTGGCTCGTTTGGCCCTGTCGGTGCCCCGTCGCCGCACCACGCTGGCGCTCCTGGATGGATCCCTAATCCCTTGGGGACTGGAGCCTCTGCCCCAGTCGGCCCGGCGCCCCTGGTTGGATCCCATTCTGGCGACCTTGGAGCAGTTGCGGGCGGCCCGCATTCCTCTCGTGGGCTACATCAGCGCCTCCCGCAGCAGCGAAACCCTCAACTACCTGCGCTTGGGGCTGTGCCCGTACCTGGGCTGTGACTGCTACCGCTACTGTCCCGGCGAGAAGTCTCCTCCCTGCCATCCCTTCGCCCCCCTGGCAGACCGCGTCTTTTGGGGATCCCTGCTGCAGCCGGGAGAGCGCAGCCCCCTTTGGCGCAGCGGCGCCAGCGTGTTGGACGCCTTCGGGGAACACCACGTCCACTGTTGTTACCTCAATGTTGGCAAGGGATCCCTGGGCCAAGCCGAAATTGCTCGCCTGGAGTTTCCCGCTTGGGTGGTCCAGGATGCGGAGTTGCTGCAGCGGGCTCTGGCAGGGGTGCTGAGCCAAGTGCACAAGGGCTTTGGCTACCCCATCGCCTTGGCGGAAGCCCATCATTTGGCGGTGGTGAGAAGCGGGGATCGGCAGCGGTTTTTTGCCTTGATCGAGCAGGAGCTGCTCCGGGCCGGCCTGCGCCACGTGGCCGTCTCCCGCAAGGAAGCCCAGAAGCGGAGTGGCATTGCCTGAACCGACGCCGGGGATCCCTGGCACCCAAGAGAAGGCTGTAGCCTATTGAGGGGATCCCCATTCAACGGCTAGGGTTGCCAAGGTGTCCCAATCCTGTCTCTGTTGCCGACATGACCGACATGATGATCCGAGCCCCTCTGCGCAGCCTCATCTCCCCCCTCACCCACGACCCCCTTTGGTACAAAGATGCAATCATCTACGAGCTGCCGGTACGGGCCTTTTTCGACAGCGACGGCGATGGCGTGGGCGACTTCCAGGGCCTGACCGAAAAGCTGGACTACTTGCAAGAACTGGGGATTACAGCCGTCTGGCTGCTGCCGTTTTTCCCCTCGCCTTTAAAAGATGACGGCTACGACGTTTCTGACTTTACCAGTGTTCACCCTGACTTGGGCACCCTAGAGGACTTCAAGATCTTTCTGGAGGCTGCCCATAAGCGGGGGATCCGCGTCATCATTGAGCTCATCCTCAACCACACTTCGGATCAGCACCCCTGGTTTCAGCGGGCCAGACGAGCTGCCCCCGGCACCCCCGAGCGGGACTTTTACGTTTGGAGCGATACCCCCGAAAAGTACAAAGAGGCCCGCATTATCTTTCAAGACTTTGAAGCCTCCAACTGGACCTGGGATTCAGCGGCCAAGGCCTACTACTGGCACCGCTTTTACTCCCACCAGCCAGATCTCAACTACGACAACCCCGCCGTACAAAAAGCCATGTTCGAGGTGGTGGACTTTTGGCTGAGCTTGGGGGTAGATGGCATGCGGCTGGACGCGGTGCCTTATCTCTACGAGCGGGAGGGCACCACCTGCGAGAGCCTACCGGAGACCCATGCCTTTCTCAAGGCTCTGCGCCGACACATTGACCAAAGGTATCCTGGCCGCATGCTGCTGGCGGAGGCCAACCAGTGGCCAGAAGATGCTGTGGCCTACTTCGGCGATGGGGACGAGTGCCACATGGAGTTCCACTTTCCCCTCATGCCACGGCTGTTTATGGCCATCCAGATGGAGGATCGCTTCCCCATCATTGACATCCTGCAACAAACCCCTCCCATTCCTGAAACCTGCCAGTGGGCCCTCTTCCTGCGCAACCACGACGAGCTCACCCTGGAGATGGTCACTGACGAGGAGCGGGACTACATGTACCAGGTGTACGCCAAGGATCCCAACGCGCGGGTGAACCTGGGCATCCGTCGGCGCTTGGCCCCCCTGCTGGGCAACAGCCGCCGCCGCATCGAGCTGATGAACAGCCTGCTGTTTTCTCTGCCCGGCACGCCGGTCATCTACTACGGGGACGAGATCGGCATGGGGGACAACATCTACCTGGGGGATCGCAACAGCGTGCGCACCCCCATGCAGTGGAGCGCCGACCGCAACGCCGGCTTTTCGCGGGCCAACCCTCAGAAGCTCTACCTGCCCATCGTCATCGACGCCGAGTACCACTACGAAGCTGTCAATGTGGAGGCGCAGCGAAACAACCCCCATTCCCTGTGGTGGACCATGAAGCGGCTCATCGCCGTGCGCAAGCGATTCCAAGCTTTTGGCCGCGGCTCCTTTGAGCTGCTCCACCCAGAAAACCGCAAGGTGCTTGCCTTTATGCGGGCCTTTGGCGATGAGCGCATCTTGGTGGTGGCCAATCTCTCCCGCTACGCCCAGTGGGTGGGGCTGGATCTATCGCCGTGGGAAGGATTGATCCCGGTGGAGATCTTTGGCCACACCGAGTTTCCCCCTATTGGGCGACTGCCCTATTTCCTAACGCTAGGCCCCCATTCCTTTTACTGGTTTTCCCTTGAGCCCCAAACGGAGACCATCCACCTCAGCCCCAGCAAAGCGGAGGAGCAGGAACGCCTGGTCCCTCTGATTGTTCAAAGTGGTAGTCCTCTGGTTGTTCAAAGTGGTAGTTGGGACAGTCTCTTGCAAGGGGAAAGCCAAAAGCAGCTGGAGGCAGTCTTGGCGGACTACCTCTACCGCTGTCGTTGGTTTGGCTCCCAAAACCGCCAGCTCCAGGCGATCCATATCCTGCAGGCTATCCCCTGCCGCCGAGAAGAGGAGTCCTTGCTGGGCAGCCAGATCTTGCTTCTCCAGGCCGAGTTTATCGAGGGCGATACGCAGCTCTACTCTCTCCCTGTGGGCTATGCCACCCAAGAAGCAGCCGTACACCTGCGCCTAGAGATGCCCCAGGCGGTCATCCTCCCTGTGCAAGTGGCCGGAGGGCCGGCGGGAGTAATTTTCAACGCTCTGGCTGACAAAAGCTTCTTGCTGCGGCTGCTGCAGCTAATTGCCCAGCAGGGCCGCCTGCGTCACCGTCAGGGAGAGCTCTGGGCCACTAGCTTTGCTGCCCTTGAGCATGACCTGGAACCCCGCCTCCTCAAGGCGGAGCAGAGCTACACCTCCGTTGTCTATGGCAACCACTACCTCCTCAAGCTCTACCACCGGGTGGCCGAGGGGGTAAACCCAGAGCTGGAGATAGGCCGCTACCTGCTGGAGCACCATCCCCAGGTGCGCGTGCCACGGCTGCTGGGATCCCTGGAGTATCGCCGTCGTCGCGGGGCCCGTGGGTTTGATCCCGCCGATCAGCCCATTACCCTGGCCATTTTGCAGGAGTACATCCCCAACGAGGGAGATGCCTGGCACTACACCCTGGACAGCCTGGGGCAATTTTTTGAGGCGGTGCTGGTTCACTACCAAGAGGTGGATCCCGTGCCCGTGCCGCAGGGATCCTTCTTGGAGCTTTCCCAACAGCCCTTGCCGGAGCTGGCCTACGCCACCATCGGCAGCTACCTAGAATCGGTGCGGATCTTGGCCAAGCGCACCGCCGAGCTGCACATCGCCCTGGCTGCCGCTCGCGTCAGCGGGACGGAGTCCTTTACGGAGAACAAAGACTTTGCGCCGGAGCCTTTCTCCAGCCTGTACCAGCGCTCCGTTTACCAGTCCATGCGCAACTTGGTGGGGCAGGTGTTTCCGCTGCTGTTCGCGTCAGCGGGACGGAGTCCTTATAAGCAGCTCCCCAAGCTGCCGGAAGCAGAGGCCAACCTGGCTCGGGCTGTTTGCGACCAAGAAGGGGAAATCATGAGCCGCTTCCGCCTGATCCTGGAGCGGAAGATCACCGCCCTGCGCACCCGCTGCCACGGGGATTATCACCTGGGCCAGGTGCTGTTTACCGGCAAAGACTTTGTCATCATCGACTTTGAAGGGGAGCCGGCCCGCTCTTTGGGCGAACGGCGTCTCAAGCGTTGCCCCTTACGGGATGTGGCGGGGATGTTGCGATCCTTCCACTATGCTGTCCACACAGCTTTGCGCCAGCAACTGGAGAGCGGCTTGGTCTGCGCCGACCACTGCCCCGACATGATGCGGTGGGCCCAGTTTTGGCACCGCTGGGTCTGCGCGGGCTTTTTGGCCGAATATCTGCAGGTGGCTTCCCAAGCGGCTTTTTTGCCCCGCAGCCTGCAAGAGATAGAGGTGTTGTTGGACGCCTATCTGCTGGAAAAAGCCATTTACGAGCTGGGCTATGAGTTGAACCACCGCCCCGAGTGGGTGGAGATTCCCCTGCGCGGGATCCTGCAGTTGCTGGGCATTTCCACCAAGGTTTAGGGGATCCTGTCGGCAGGCCATTTGGGGTGAGCGACTGGGGGACAAGCATGTGTGGACGGTTTAGCCTGGCAGTGGCCCCAGAAGTGCTGAGGCAGCATTTCGGCTTGCCGGTGGCAGCCCAAGAAAGGGCAGCTGTCCCCCGGTATAACATCGCTCCTTCTCAGCCGGTGCTGGCGGTGGTGGCGGGATCCCTTCAGCGCGAGGCAACCCATTTTCGCTGGGGCTTGATCCCCAGCTGGAGCCGAGCTCCTCAGGCCGGCTGGATCAATGCCCGAGCTGAGACAGTAGCTGAGAAGCCTTCTTTCCGCGAAGCTTTCCGCCGTCGTCGCTGCCTGATCCCGGCAGATGGCTTCTACGAGTGGGCCGACCAGGGTACAGGCAAGAAGGGCAGACAACCCTACTGGTTTCACCTGGTGGATCGACCGGTATTTGCCTTTGCCGGCATTTGGGAACGCTGGCGCAGTCCAGAGGGGGTGGAGCATGCCTCTAACCCCCAAAACCCTGAACTTTGCTGAATTTACTGAGCTTTAGGCGGTTTGGCAAAAGTCATTGAGAGGGATATAGTAGACCAAGTTTCCCCCTGATCCTTGAGTCCACCGCAACGGTTGCCGGGAAGTGAAGGGGGAAAGCGCTCGGGGGGTATTCCTCAGGGCTTTGCGGGATACCGCCTTCCTGCTCAGAGATAGGCAGGATGCGATCGCTTCTTTCCTGAACCATGTTCAGGAGAGTTCAGCGTGAATGTATCAGGTGGAAACCTGTGCCATCCTCAACACTGCCGCCAACCGTCTGATGCAGCTTTTTCACGAGCGGATGCCCGTGATTTTGACGGAAAACGACTACGACCTCTGGCTGGATCCCCAGGTGCAGGATCCCAAGCTGCTGTTGCCCTTGCTCCGCCCCTACCCAGCAGAAGCCATGGCGGCTTATCCGGTCAGCACCTATGTGAACAACCCCCGCCACGAGGATCCCGCTTGCCGTGCTCCTATCGGAGAAGCAGTGCAGGGATCCAGCCTCAGCGAGCCCGCTGGTAGCGCATCCCCGGCAGTTGTACCAGCCAGCCTTCCAATTCCATAAGCAGCAGGGTACTGGAAAGGGTGGCAATATCCATCTGGCTAGCCTGGGCCAGGGCATCGAGGCTGAGGATGCCCTCCCCTAGCAGCTGCCAGAGCAGTTGCTGTTGGGGATCGCTGGGGCCAGTGGACGAGGGCTGCTTTAGCACAGGGGATCCCTGGAGGAGGCCCAAGTCTTTCAACAGCTCCTCGATCCCCAGGATCATGCCGGCGCCGTCGCGGATGAGCTGCAGGCAGCCGCGGGCTGCTGCCGTGTCGATATTCCCCGGCAGGGCATACACTTCCCGACCGTAGTGGTTGGCCAGGTGAGCAGTAATTAGCGCTCCCGAGGTTTCCGGAGCCTCCATCACCAAAGTGGCGCGGCAGAGGCCGGCAATGATGCGGTTGCGCTGGGGAAAATGCTCCTTGGCCGGTGGCGTGCCGGGGGGATATTCGCTGAGGATGGCCCCTTGGGCCAGGATGCGCCGGTAGAGAGCTTGATGGTGAGCTGGGTAAACTTTGTCCACCCCCGTTCCCACCACGGCCACCGTCTTGCCGCCGGCATCCAGACAGGCCTGGTGGGCAATGCCGTCGATCCCCGTTGCCAGCCCCGAGACCACCACACAGCCAGCTTCCGCCAGGGCAGCGCTGACTTTCTGGGTCCACTGTCGACCGTAGGCCGTAGGGGCGCGGGTGCCGACGATGGCAATAGCCGGCTGTTGCCAATTGGGACATTCTCCTAGGGCATAGAGAATGGGCGGGGGATCTGGCACCTCCCACAGCAGCGGTGGATAGTCCGGATCTGCAGGCGTGAGAAAGGGGATCCCCGCTTTGAGGGTTTCCTCCAGGATCTGCTCGGGATCAAGGCCAGGACGGGCAGAGACAATAGCCTGGGCCAGGGTGGGGCCAATGCCTTCCACCTGCCGCAGGGCCGGGGCATCCGCTTGCCAAGCCCGCTCCAGGGATCCAAAAAACTCCGCCAGCCGCTTGAGCCGGTGGGGGCCAATCCCTTTGATGCGGGCCCAAGCTAGCCAGTAGGGCCGCTCCCGTTCTTCATGGCCTGGCCCACGGGAAGGCTCCCTCTTGCCAACAGGATCTGAAGGGGAAAGGGGAAAAGACAATTTAGCTCTGCGCAGTAGTGGCCGTATCTTACTTAAATGATTGGCAAAAGGAACGCTTGGCAAAAAAGCAGGAGATGGGTAGATGTCAGGGTTGGATCCCGCCGGTAACCTTCAAGGATCAAGGCAGCTGCGGTTTGGGCGGATGCGCCAAGCTTGGGTGTGGGGGGCCTATCCCCTGCTGTGGCTGTTGACCTGGGTGGGATCCCGCTCGGCCCAGCCCCAGTTTTTGGGGATCCCGGCCTGGTATTGGCTGGCGGGATTGGCTGTCCTGCTGTTGGTACCTCTTAACTTCTACATTGTGCGCGTTTGCTGGCCGAGAGGCGGAGATGAGTAACACGGTTTTGAGTCTGGGTGTGGTGGGGGCATACTTGCTGCTGCTGGCGGCCATTGGCTTCTGGAGCTATCGCCACAGCGGCCAGGATCCGGTGAGCTATTTTTTGGCAGGGCGGGGGTTGGGATCCCTGGCTCTAACCTTGACGACGCTGGCGACGCTGCTCAGTGCCTTTACCTTCATTGGGGTGCCGGCAGATGCCTATACCCACGGCATAGGGATCTTCCTGGGGGTGGGAGTGACCACCGCCTTCATTTCGGGGCTGTTTTTGTGGGTGGGCTACCGGGTATGGCTAGCAGCCCAACACTTTGGCTTCATCACCCCTTCCGAGTTTTTCGGCCACCGCTTCAACAGCCCTCTTTTGGCTCTACTCTACTGCCTTAGCGCCCTGACGTTTACCGCCCCCTACATCAGCATCCAGATCATTGGCGGAGCCCGCACCCTGGCGGCGGTGTTGGGGGAGGGGATCCCCTACTGGCCCTTGGCGGTGGTGGTGGCGCTGGTGATCTTGGGGTATGTGCTCTTTGGCGGATCCCAGGCGGTGGTCTGGACGGACGTGGTGCAGGGGATCATCCTGATTTTGGGGATGGGGGTGGCCTTTGTTGCAGTGGCTTTCTCCCTAGGGAGAGAAGCGGGTAGCGAACTGGATCCCTGGCTGAGCTTGCCCGGCCCCAATGGGCGCTGGAGCTGGCAGGGGTTACTCGGCAATCAACTGCTGTTTTTCATGGCCACTCCCCTTTTCCCACAATTTTTCCAGCGCTTTTACATGGCCAGGAGTGCTCATCCCTTCAAGACCCTGATGGTAGTCTGGCCGCTGCTGATTCTGCTGGTCTTTTTCCCAGCAGCTCTGCTGGGGGTTTGGGGCCGCCTGGCTTTTCCCAGCCTGGAGAAAACGGATCAGATTATGCCCATGATGTTGCAAACCCTGCCCAGCGGCGTAGCAGCGGTGGTGATTACGGCGGCCCTGGCTGCTCTCATGTCTACAGCTGACTCCCAGCTTCTCACCGCCAGCTCCCTAGTGACGCGGGATCTGGTGGTTACCTTCTTCAGGCGCCAGCTTTCCCCCCACCAAGAAGAGTTGCTAGGCCGCTGGGTGGTGCTGGGGATCGGCCTAGCTTCCTTTGTGATTGCTCTTAACCCGCCGGGGCTGATTGTGGAGATTGCCACCTGGAGCTTTCAGGGCAACGCCATGCTGTTCCCTGTCTTAATTGCCGGCCTGTACTGGAAGCGGGCTACCCGCGCTGGGGCTGTAGCCGGGGCCCTCGTCTCCAGTGGCCTGACTTTAGGTTGGCTGTCGGGTCTGTTGCCGCGGGCTTGGACAGGGGGCTGGTTACCCGTAATCCCGGCAGTGGTGATCGGCAGTGGGGTGTTAATTGGCGTAAGCTTGCTTACCCAGCCGCCCAAGGAGCAGGTGACCGCCTACTACGAGGAAGGGCCTTGGGGAGAGTAGGTTATTCTTTATCGATCAGCTCAATCAACGCTTTTCCAGGTCTGCCGGTAGCCAGCCAGCTTGAGCCAGGCCGTTGAGAAATGCGAAAGTCCCTCCTAGAAAAAGCAAGCCCATCAGGCCCGCCAAGGGGTTGCCACCAATCCCCGTTAGCCACGCTGGCGCCCTGCCGGTGTAGTCTATCCAGGCCAAGTTGTTGACCCAGGCCATGCCCCATACCCAACCGGCGTGCAGCCCTAGGCTAAGGCCCAGCTTGTTTTGGTTCCAGACCCTCGCCTGCACCAGCAGCAGCCCCATCAGCCACAGTCCGGGAAATTGCGGCCAGGTGGCGAGAATCTCAGGCAAAGGCTTCAGGAAATGGGCCATAGCAAACAGGAAGCTGGATCCCCACACCGCAGTGCTGCAACCGTAGTCCAGCAGCATCTCCTGCAGCAGCCAGCCGCGAAAAAACAGCTCCTCCGCCAGCGCCACCCCCAAGCCCAAAAGCAACCCCAGCAACCCATAGACCAGCAGGGATCCCCCTCCTACCGCCCTCCAACTCAGCCAACCCAGAGATCCCTCCAGGCCCAAAAGCAAGAAAAGCCCCCCGACCCCGATCCCCAGGCCCCACAGGATCCCGCCTCGGCAAGGCCAACTGCCATCCAGTCCATAGGCGGCAAACCCGGATCCCCACACCCATAGCCAGGCTAGCAGCAGGGCATACAGGAGCAGCCACAGGTAGGCTCGCGCTTCCGGAAAAAACCACCCCCCCAGCCCGACCCACGGCAGCCAGGCTAGGAGGGGGATCGCCAAGAAAAGCAGCAGACGCAGCAGAAATGGACAAGCCCTCAGCTTGGAGATCGGCAGGCCCATCCAACCCGCCCCGCCTAGCGTTCCGGCTCAATGGAGCTGGTGAGGCCATGTTGCCGCAACTGCTCACAGTAAAACTCCGCGTGCTCTCGCGGCACCACGATCACCACAGCAACACCGTTGTTGTGGGCTTCCAGCATGATCTCAGTGGCTTGCGGCGGCATCATCGCCGGGATCACCTTGACCAGCACCTGCACCACGTACTCCATGGTGTTGACATCGTCGTTGTGCAGCAACACCCGGTACATGGGCATGTGCTTCGGGGTTACAGAAGGCTTGACCAGAGTCTCCGTAGCCACGACGATCCCTCCTTCGGCAGGGTCAACAAGAAGTCTAAGGAACGCAAAACCGCAAAAATGGGGCAAAAGCAGGAAAAACTGTAATGAAATTTTAGCCTTCTCAGCAAGCTCTGTGAAAAGGCCGTGGGGAACCTGGGCGCAGGGGTCAGAGCCGTTAAACCAACCCTAACCCAGCCTTCACCTGCCCACAACCTCAGCTTGGGGGCAAAAGTGCTTGACTAAAAAGGCGATTGGCCTTTGTTGCGGATCCCTTTACATTTGCCTGCGTCCCTGAGGTGGGTCTTATGAGTTCCCTGCGTTCCCGTCGCTTTTTCCTGCAACTGCTTATGTTTGGAGGTGGGGCAGCCGCCCTGGCTGCCTGTGGGGGCACCTCCAGTTCCTCCATTCCCCCCCTGGGAGAGCCTGGATTTCCCCAAGGGGTATTTGCCGGGGATCCCACCTCGGAAGGGGCGGTGCTTTCCACGCGGGTGATCCCGGCCAGTGCAACAGACACGGTTGCGGTGACGTTGCAGGTGGCTGAGAATTCCGAGTTCAACCCCATTTCGCAACAAGTTTCGCTTACTGCTCGCCGTGTGGCGGGCCGCAACTACCGCACTGAGCCAGGCGACTACATTGCTCGTGCCGTCGTCACCGGCTTGAGGCCAGCGCAGCGCTACTTCTACCGGTTTGTCAGCGAGGGGTTTACCAGCCCTGTAGGCCAGTTTCGCACCCTGCCAGCTCCTGGGGATGGACGACCCATTCGCTTCTTACACATCAGTTGTGCCAACGAGCCTCCCTTTCCTATTGGGGCAGCCATGCTGGCAGAAGTCAGCCGCGGCGATATCGATTTCATCTCCTTTAACGGCGACACTGTCTACGCCGATCGCTTCTGGCTGGGGCTGGATCCCATCGGCAACTTGGAGTTCTACCGCAGCCTCTATCGGGATCAGCGGGATCCCAACTATGCCGGGCGGGAGTTCGCGCAACTGTTTGGCCGGACTTCCTTTGTTGTCAACTGGGACGATCACGAGGTGATTGACAACTACAGCGGCCAGAAAGCTCGCGGCGGCCGGGCCACTCAGCTGAACGACACCACCGGGCAAACCCGGGATGTGGAAGATCTCAAGGTGCTGGGCTACCAGGCTTTTTTTGAGTACAACCCCATCACCCCCAACCTGACAGATGTAGCGGGTGTGGATAGCCGGGATCGGCTGTTTCGCAGCTTCCGCTACGGGGCCAATGCCGAAGTCTTTATCCTGGATCTGCGCCAGTACCGGGATTTGGCCGCCGTGACCCCCATTTTGCCCATTTTGCCCCCCGGCCTGACCCGTCAGCGTTTTTTGGAGCTGGCCGGCATTCGCCTCACGCCCGAACAAGAGACCCTCTTCTTTGGCCCACCCGGCTCCGAGCAAGCCCTGTTTAACCTGCTGCGCCGCACGCCCCGTACCCTCTTGGGCAATCCGCAGAAGCAGTGGCTGTTCAACGGCCTGCGCAACTCCACCGCCACCTACAAGTTCATCGTCAGCGAGTTTCCCATCACGGTGACCTACTTCCGCTCCAACGATGTTTGGGAAGGCTACTGGCTGGAGCGGCAGGAAGTCATTGACTTTATCGAGAGCAACAACATCCGCAACGTGGTGTTCCTGACGGGCAACAACCACGCCGGCTTCATCGGCCAGGTCAACCCCGGCAGCAGCAACCCTATCTGGGAGGTGTGGACCGGCCCCACCGGGCGGAGCGTTACGGCCCTGAGCATTGACGAGCTGGGCAATCAACTGGGGATCCCCAATGCCAGCCGCCTGTATTACCGGATTGTGAACGGCTTTTTGGCACCGGTGAACCCGGCCAATCCCCAGGTGAGCGGGATCCCAGGGGTAACGACGGGCAACCTGCGCTTTTTGGAGCTGGCGGTGCCCAACTACAACGTTATTGAAGTCTCCGGCAGCCGCTGCACCATTCAAATCAAAGGCCCCGCCGGCAATGTCTTGACGGATCCCTTAGGGCGAAGGGGGGAACTGAATTTGCCGCAATGAGAAGTCGGCCAGACCGATGCGGGAGCTTCGCCGGATTTCTGGTCAGAATTAAGGGATCCCTGCTCTACTCGGGATCCCTTTTTTTGTAACTCTTTTTCGCGATTTTCAGCATGAGATTCTTAAGATCCTTAACGTGATCTGAATCATTCGGGAGAAACGGATCTGGGTGCTAGAGTGTGGGCGTTGAGGTGGATCCCTGTAGAAAATCTATTCTTTCTCCGTTTTTCAGTAGGGAGGGCAGTCTTATGGCTTCGGTGCGGGGCTGGTTGATGGCAAGCTTAATAGGGGCAGCCACGGTTGTTGGGGGCGCTGCCGCCTGGGCTCAGAGCCGTAGTTTGTGGCTTCTTAATGGACAATCGACCGTAGTTACAGGCTATTTCTACCGAGGTGAAAACATCTGGGCGCAGTGCGACCAGGATTGCTTCGATGTGGATCTGGTGCTTTACGATGCCAGCGGTCAGGTGGTGGCTGCAGACGAACTGTTGGACGATTTCCCCATCGTGCAGGCGCCCTACGAGGGCAACTTTTCTGTCAAGGTGATTATGGCTAGCTGTCTCCACCCCAGTGGTTGTGCTGTGATCGTAGACTCAGACTACAGCTTCTAGAAGGGTGCTGGCTGTCCTCACTTCGCTGCTACTGCTTAGGAACTCAGTCCGTAGCCTAGGCTGCTTTGTGAGCAGCTTCCTGGACTTTGGCATGGGTAAACTTGCTCAGCCCGTGGATGGTCTTTTCCCAGTAGAAGGGCTTGGTGAAAAGCTGCCACAGGGCCATGTAAGCTGCCATAGAGTGCAGTTGCCAGTAGATGGGGTTGAGCAGAGCATAGAAAGCCAGATCGTAGTAACCGCGGCGGAAGACCGCGACCAGGTTCAGGTAAATCCCAATGGCGTTGCCCACCAGGAGGTTAAACAAGCCCAGATAAACCAGCCAACTGGGAAATAGGTTTTGCAGCCAATGGGCGCGGGTGAGCAGCCAGTAAATAAACAGCAGCCACATGATGGGGCTGGTGAGAAAGGTAAAGAAGCTGCCCCCGATAAAAAATTGGTAGGATAGCCAGTTTTTGAGGCCCAGCTTGCGCAAGGAGCGCAGGGGGTTGCGGTTGTGGACCAGCCAAGTTTGCATGTAGCCTTTGATCCAGCGGGAGCGCTGCCGGATCCAGTTTTTAACGGCACAGTTGGCCTCTTCATAAGTGGTGGAGTTGATCACCCCCACCGTATAGCCGTGCTGGCTGGCGCGGATGCCCAAGTCGGCGTCTTCAGTGACGTTGAACGGATCCCATCCCTGCAGCTCCCGCAGGCGGTCAGTGCGAAAGTGGTTGCTGGTGCCACCCAAGGGGATCGGCATTCTGAGAGTTTCCAAACCCGGCAGAAGGTAATCAAACCAATAGGAATACTCCAGGGTGAACATGCGGGTGAGGAAGTTCTCGCTGCGGTTGAAGTAGTTGAGGGCAGCCTGGACGCAGACCAAGCTGGGATCCCCTTTTCGGAAGGCAATGACTGCTTTTTTGAGTTGGTCTGGATCCGGAATGTCTTCAGCGTCGTAGATGGTGAGATATTCGCCACGGGCAAAGGCCAGGCCGTAGTTGCAGGCTTTGGGTTTGGTCTTGGGTTTGCTGTCGGGCACCAACAGCAGGCGCACGTAGCGGGGGGGCTTGGCAGCTCGAGCTGCCTCAATGGTGTCTCGGTCGTTTTCCTCCAACAGAATAAGCACATCCAACCGCTCGTGGGGGTAATCCAGCTTAGAGAGAGACTTGATCAAAATCGGCATTACTTCCGGCTCTTTGTAGACCGGCACCAGGATGGTGTAGATAGGCAAGTCGCGATCATCCAAAGCGGCTACTTCCTCATCGGTAATCTGGTGGAAGCGATCGGCGGATCCCACTAGGCTGAGCAGCAGTTTGAACAGGATCGAAGCGACGTAAAAAAGATTGATCAGCAGCACCAAAATGGTCAGAGTCGTCCAGGGAGCAGTGGCCAACCCCAATAGAAATAGCAGCAGCAGGCCGTAGCCCACTGCAATCTGAGAAGGAGTAAACACCCGCGAGGCCGATTCCTCCGGCAGGCGGGCCATCAGCTTGTACACCGCCTCTTGGCTGAAGCGGGATCCCTGGTCTTGGCTGAGCAGTTGCGTGATATCCTGCTCGGTGCCCAGCACCTTTTCAATCCGCAAGCCTGGCCGCCAGCTGTAGAGCAGCTCATCCACCACCCAGTCCAGGGGGTCATTGACCATCACTGTAAGGGTGTGCTCATCCGTCCAGCTCAAGGGGTAGAAGAGGTGGCGCATCATCACCTCGGGATCAAACTGCCGGCTCAGGCTCTCGTCGCGGTGGAGCAGCCCTGTCCCCATTAGTTCTGAGACAGCGGGGTAGCCCAGCAAATGGGCTAGGATGCTGAGATACTCGGGGGTGGAGAGGTAGCTCAGCCGGGTCAGCACCTGCCCCAGGCTGGAGCCGGTGCGGCGGCGGATCTCCAAAGCCTGCTGCCACTGCTCTAAGGTAAGACGGCTGCCCAGCAGCTCGGCGGCCAGCTTGCGCTCAAGGATGACCGTCAGGATCTGCTTTTCAGTGGCTGGGATCTCCCAGAGTTTTTCTGCTTCCGGGCACAGGTGTTTCACAGACTGCCAAATGGCGGGGAAGCCCGGCTCTTCTGTGGCCACCACAACAGTTTGCGGGTCGAGCCAGCCACAGGGCAAAAAGCGCACCGGCACCAAATCAATAGGCTCAATCAGCCAAGGCAGCTCTGGATCTAGGGAGTGCTTGAGCAGCCAGTCTCTCAGCCTAGGCCGGTCCAGAATCTGGCGACACAAGTTGACAAACTTGCCCGGGTGCATGACTCGCAAGCTCCAAAGAGCCCTAGGCAAGGAGCAACTAGCTGCTTCGCGATACTCCTCAGCCTCAGCCAATTGCTGCCGGGTAAGGTAGCCCGTGCGCAAAAGCGAGGATTTGAGGGACTGGAGCATGGCTGGAAACCCTATTCGCGCAAGTGGGACGGAGTCCTTGCTTGGCTCAAGTCTGGTTTAACCGGAAGTCCTCTGCCAACCCCCCTAGGAAAGGGTGGGCGACTCAGGGCGGCGGGCCAAGCGTTGGTAGGTATTCCAGGCTCCTACTGCCAGCAAAAGGGCCAGCAGCAGCACTAACCAATAGCGGTATTGCCACAACAAAAGCTGCCAACTGAAGCGACCGGGGTAGCGCACTCGATAGCCTGCCGGCGTGAGATCCCAGCTCTGTACTTGGGTGAGATCGGGGGCAGCGGCATAGGCGGTGAGCACGTTTCCCTGTAGCTGGTTGGCCAGGCGGGTGCGCGGATCGGCAAGGCCGCGGCTGAGGCGCTCTGCCAAAGCCGGGTCAGATCCCCACCAGGAAAGCCAAAGGTTCGGCTTACCTTTCAGGAGAAAGTACTGCAAAAGGCCGAGGTTTTCTTGAGGCTGAGCGGCCAAGGCCACCTGCCGGTTGAGGGGATTGATGATTTCAAACTGGGATCCCAGCCGGATGGGGCTATTAAGCTCCACCTGATCTGGCCCAGCCACGATCACCTGCCAGGCAAAGTTCCCCGTCTCCAGGTTGGCTTCCTCTTTGGGCAAAACCTCAAGGGTGGGCAGCAGGGGTCGGGCAGCCAGCCGGCTGAGGGCACCGACCAGGTAGGCGGCAGCCGGCAGCAGTTGGGGATCCCCTACCCACACTTGGCCGGATCCTCGAAGCACCGCCGGGATCTCCTGCAGCTCGCCAGTGGGGGCTTGGTAGCCGCTCCAGATAAAGCCAGAGCTATCCGAGCGCACTTGCAAAGTCAGCGGGGTCAGGGATCCCTGGCAATTACCGGGGCTGGCGCCATAGTCAAAGCGGAGCTCCAGTTGATTAAAGCGGCGCAGCAGGCGGGTGGGCAGGGTCACAGTTTCGTTGAGCTGGGTGCGCCCGGTTAGGTTGTAGGTGCGCAACAGAACGCCATTCAAGAACACGTAGCCGGTGAGACGATCCCCCACCCGGCCATCCACCGGGTTCATGATCACATCCAGTTGCGCCGCCAGATCCCGCGGTCGTCCCCCCAATTGGGACAGGTTGAAGTTGAAGACCAAAGACTGGCTGCCAAACCCCCGCAGCAGCGGATCCACAATACCCAACTCCCGCAAGCTAAGGCGGTTGGCCCTGAGCGCTCTCTCCAGATCCGCCACCCTTGTCACCTGGATGCCGCGGCTGACCAGCCCCGCCCGCTTCCATTCTTCATAGAGAGCAAGAATAGCTTCCCGGCGGGCGGCCACTCGCAGGCGGGATCCCTCTGGGGTAATTTGATGCTGCAAGTGGGGGGTGAAATTGGCCGGCTCTAAGATCACCTGTGCCCCCTGCTTCGGACGGTTGCTCCACAGGATGGGCGTTTGCGGAAACAGGTGAGAAAGGAGGCTGTACAGCCACAGAGCTGCTTCCGCCGCTTCAGGAGTGAGGTCAGCCGGCACTACCAAAGTAACCTGAGGATACAGCCGGCCCAGAAAACCGGCCACCGTGGCATCAGGAACGAGGGGCGCCAGCTCAAAGAAACTATCCCGCCCTACCGTCAGCAGCAAATTGCCGGTATTCAAGTCGGCGCAAATATCGTCGCTGATGCTCAGGAAAGGCTGCACCGACAAGGTGATGAAGCGCTCGCTCCGCGCCAAGCTGGGGATGGGCACTCGCACCACCGGCTCCTGCCGCAGGTCCCGCACCAGAAAAAGGCCCATTAGCTCCTCGTTGATCAGCACCCGCACCGTGGACGTGGGCTTGAGCACCGGCGAGGGATCCAGGCGCAACTGCACAAAGCTGGCCTCAGGGTCAACACCGTTCAGGGGAGCAGGGATCCCGATATCTAGACGCGGGTTAGCTCCTTGCAGCAGCACCGAGCGGTCGTAGCCCAGCCTTTGCAGAGAAATGACTTCCGCTGCGTGGACAGCCGTCGGCCCGCAACACCAAAGCAAACCGGCAACCCACAAAGCCCACTGTCTTGCCTTCTGCGTCACCTTGACCCCCTCTTGTTGATCCCCAACTTGTTTGAGGCAGGCAAGCCCCTTGGCCCACCTGACCCAAGTTTGCCCAACATGCAGAAATCTGTAAGCTTTCGGGGGTCTTTACGCACAAACCGTAGATTCGGATGCCCAGGGGATCCCTTTACTGGCGGGCGTAGTCATCCTCAAAGCGCACAATGTCGTCCTCCCCGAGATATTCCCCGTTTTGCACCTCGATCAACACCAAGGGAAGGGTGCCGGGGTTTTCCAGGCGGTGCTTGGTGCAGGGGGGAATGTAGGTGGACTCGTTGGAGCTCAGCAGCATCACCTCTTCTCCACGGGTAACCTTCGCTGTGCCCCTGACCACGATCCAGTGCTCGCTGCGGTGGTAGTGCATCTGCAGGCTGAGCCGATGGCCAGGCTTCACCTCGATGCGCTTGATCTTGTACATCGGGCCTTCATCCAAAACCCAGAAGGATCCCCAGGGACGGGTCTCTGCTTGAGAGGGCACCAGCTCAAGCGCTGGAACTGCTGCTTCATTCACGTCCCGCACAGCCTGCAACATAAGATCATGTCCTCGCAAAGTCACCCTCATTCTCTCTCAGCGTCCGAGACCTCCTCATCGACAATATGGCTGAATTGGCCTACGCCAAAACTCGTAGAAAAAGACTCTCAAGACAGGGAATGCTAGTCTATCCCTGTGTCCAGTGCCTAGACACGTCAGCCCATCCCCACGCCCTACTTGAGACATGTTCTCATTAACACTAAATAGCTCTTGAGGCTCGATTGGCGATTTAACCAGTTACCCTCCAATTAATCTCCAATTAATTCTAAATTCTTGAAGCTACTGAAGTAACCCATGTTTCTCAACAGGCTCAGGGCTTTCTTGCAGCTCTTCGGGTCTACCGGGATCCTGTTTCTGCTGCTGGCTAGCCTTCTGTGGGGTTTGAAGGAGGGCTGGGGCTGGGTGAGCTTGGAGATGCAGTTTCTCGGCTACAAGGGATCCGTGGCGGTTTTGGGGCCGGATCCGCGCCTGCCCATTGTGGGCACCACCTTTCCTCCCTTGCTGGTGCTGGCTACGGCCATTCTGGGACGATCCCCGCTGTTGCTGCAGACCATCTTGGGCTCTTTGCTGCTGGGCTGGGTGTGGCGGCAGTTACGCCGTTTGCCGGTGGAGGTGGGATGGTGCTGGCTGTGGGGTTTGTTGATGGTGGTGCAGCCGACTTTGATCTTGATGCTGCTGCGCAGCCCCGCTTGGACGGCCACCTCGCTTTTGCTGGGGGTAAACATGGCCTTGTTGTTTCCCCTGGCTGACGAGAAACGAGCAGCGGGGAAGTCAGTGGCGGCAGGGGATGAGCTGCCTATTACCCTGAGGCTGCTGCTCGTTGGGCTGGCGCTGGGGCCCCTGATGGTGCTGCGCTGGGAAAGCGGATGGCTGCTGCCCTGGGCGGGGATGCTGCTGCTGGTGGCCTTTCGCCGAGAAGTCTGGGGGTTTCGCTGGGCCTCGCTGTTGGTGGCCGGCTTTGTCAGCCTAGCCTTGATCCTGAGCTGGCTGTATGTGAATTGGCTGTCGGTAGGGGATCCCTGGGCTTTCACCTACCAGGTGGGCAGCGGTCTGCGGCTGCCGCAATTGCGGGAAGACTTGCAGCAGGCGGGTGGCTGGCGGGGGGTGCTGGAGGCTGGGAAATGGCTGGCGGTGCTGGCCCCTGCCTATCTGCTGTTGGGGCTGGGATCCCTGCTGGGCCGAGGCCCGGGTCGCTGGGTATGGGCTCTGGTCTGGGGGATGCCGCTGGTCATCCTGCTGGCTTCTCTAGGGCAGGGGCTGTTTTTGCGGGAGCTGAGCCGCTTTGGCCTTTTCTGGGTGCCGCTGCCTTTGCTGATGGGCGCCTACTTGTGTCGCGGAGCCGGCCCCGGCTGGGCTAAGCGCCTGTTGATCACTGCCCTCTTGGGGTTGAACTGCCTCACTGCCGGTTATGGGGTGAGCCAAGAGCCGGGTTTCTTCATGCCCCTGGTGGCCGAGGAGCGGGATCTCTGGGAGCGGCTGGTGGCAGGGTTAGTGCCCCTTAGTGGCGAGTTGGAAGCTGCCCAAAACCTGTATGAAGTAACCTCTGCTGGGCAAGCCCTAGAAGACTGGCGGAGGCTGCGGCAGGAAAAGCGCCAGGTTGGGCAGTATCTCTATCGCCACCTGTTGCCCGGACAAAAAGTGCTGGTGGACGACGACATCCACTTTGAGGCTATCTTTTGGGCAAGGGATCCCCGCTCTTTCCTTACTCCTCACCAGTACGAGTTTGCCCTGGCCCTTCAGCATCCCCAGGAAAGGGTGGACTACCTCTTGGTAGCGGGGCTAGCGGATCCCTTGCGGAGCGCCGATCGCATCCTGCAATTTTGGCCTGAGCTCAATTTTGAGGGGCTGCCGGGCTTCAGGGAGGTTTATAGCTCCCCCCAAGTGCGGCTGTGGGCTCGCCAACACCAAGAGGAACCGCAGGAGGAGAGGAGATGAAAAGGAGACGATCCTGGCAGCGGCGACAGGTGCTGCAAGCGGGCGGAGCGCTGCTGGCTGCCTATGGGGTTGCCGGCTGTGGCCAGGAGTTTTTGAGTCAGCAGGGGAGTCGCAGCCCGGAAAATGCCGAGACGGGAAGCATGAACTTGTCAGAGCTGCTGGCCCGCTGGCAGGTGGGCATTGGCGAGGATCCCGGTCGCTTCCTCTGGGAAATCGAGTCGGATCCGCAGGTGGCGGCAGTGGCGCAGGGGTGGGATCCCCATTTCCTGAGCGGTTGGCTGAACAGCTTTGATCACCGCCAGGGAGATCTCTCCTTTTGGCGCAACTGGCACCAGGCTGGGCTCTTGCGGCAGTGGTTTGAGCGGGGCTATACCCTGCATGTCATCACCTGGGAAGACGACACCCACCGCCCCTGCGGCGACTATCACATCTCCCCGCAATTTGTGGAGGACGTGGCCGAGCTGGCGGGCTATATTGCCCAAGCCAATCCTCAGGGCCGCCCTACCTATTGGAGCCTGGCCACGGAGTTTTCCTATTGGCGGATCCCAGCAGATACCTACAACGCCGACACTGCTTTCTACTACCAAGCCCTGATGCGCAATGTCCTCAAAGCCCGACAGGCCATCAAAGAGCGGCTGCCAGAGGCCGAAGTGGCCCTGTGCTGGGGGGGCTGGATTGCCACCTTTGACGACCCTTCCCAGGGGGCAGGCCGCAGCATGGTGGAGCCCTTTGCCGAGACTATGAGCCAAATGGACGGGATCGCCTTCCAGTCGATGCGCCAGCGGCGGCCCGGAGAGTTTAATCCAGAGTTGAACGGCCCGGATCCCGGTAACCCGGAGCAGATCCGCCTCTGTTGCCGCCTGTTTTCCCCCATCCACTCCAACCTGATGTTGGCCCACTACGAGCCATCGATTAAGGACAAGCACCCCAGCGGCGGACGGGCCGACACCGTCCATACAGACTTTCAGCTCATGAGCCAGCCGGAGTGGCTGCAGGAAGTGTCTCAACTGGGGCTGCGGCGCTTTTCTCTCATGCACTACGGCCTGTATAAGGGGGATCCCTTCGGAGCGCTGACCGCCGCTCGCCAATTCCGGGCACAGGTGGGCCTACCGGCTGCCACCTCATAGTTAGCAGTCGTTCCAAAGCCGGTTTTGTCCCGGATCTTGGCCCAGAGCTTGATCCTGGGGATACAATCCCCCTGAAGCTGCCGGGATCCCTGCCATGGAGAAGCTGAGATTTCTAAGGGCAAGCCTGCTGGCGAGTCTAGTGGTTAGTGCAATGCCGCCGGAGCTGCCGGCCTGGGCAGGATGCGGTTTTCCCCGCGGTGCCGGCAAGACTTTTTTTTCGCTGCAGCCGGAGGTCTATCGGCCTCGCACCCGCTTTGATCAGGGGGGACGCCTGCAGCCGGCCCTTTCGGAGTACGGAGAAACCCGCCTCAACCTTTTCGCCGAGACTGGCCTTAGCGATCAGCTCACTCTCAACCTCAACACCAGCTACGTTTTCATCGAAAATCGCTTTGCCAGCGGGGCTGACACCGTTACCCAGCGCAACCAGGGCCTGCGGGATCTGGAACTGGGCCTGCGCCATACTTGGGGGAACGGGGATCCCTTCTTCTCGGCTCAGCTAACGGCCTTGATCCCGCCCGGATATGCCACCCAAGACATTCCCCTGCCCTTGGGGTACGGCGTCTTCGGCTACGATCTCAAAGTTGGGGTGGCGGCCAATACCCAGTTGGGATCCCTGCCCGCCTTTTTCGACTCCTGCCTCACGTTCCGAGATTACTTGGGCTATCCCGGGGATCGGGTCAAGGCCAACTTAACCCTTGGGGCCGATTTGACTCCTGAGCTGCAGGCCATCCTGGCCCTGGATGGGGATTTTACGTTGGGCAACGGCGCGCCTTTGTTGTTCGGGGATTTGGCCGTTCAGGATCCCGACTACGACAACCTCAAGCTTTCGGGCCAGCTCAACTGGCGGCTGGAGGGAGGGTTAACGCTGGGCTTGGGGGGGTTTCAGTTCCTGGCCGGTCGCAACACCAATGCCGGCGGCGGCTTTACCGGCTATGTGTGGCTAAGTTACTAAAACCCAACAAAATGTTGCAGGACATTCCCTACGGTAACAGGGATCCGCAGGGGCAGATCTAGGATGAGTCTTGGCAAACTACGGCCCGGAGAACGGATCCCATGTCTCGATTTGAGAACCTCATTGCCGCCATCGATGGCAGCGGCCCCACTGAGCAAATGGTGCATACCCTTCTGTCTCTGCCGGCCTTTGCCCAGTGCAATGTTACGTTGCTGCATGCGGTGCCTTCCCAGACCTCTGCCGAAGAGATGCGGGCTGCCTGGCAAAAGGGGCAGGAACTGCTGGCCCAAACCCTGCAGACTTTCCCCCCCCGCCCAGGGCTAAAGATCAGCACGCAACTGGTGGAAGGGGATCCCAAGGTGGTGGTGCTGCAGGTGGCCGAGTCTATGCCCAATCCGCTGATTGTGATGGGATCCCGGGGGCGCAACCGCATCATGGCCATTTTGCAGAACTCGGTGAGCCAATATGTGTTCCAGCTCGCCTCCTGCCCAATGCTGCTGGTCAAAGACGACGCCTACGTCAAATACCCCAGCCATGTCATGGTGGCCCTCAACAACTCCCCCGCTGCCCAGGCCGCCTTTGCCACGGCCCTTGACTTGATCTCCGGCATTCAAGGGGCCCAGATCTTCCTGGCCTCTGTGCAGTTGGATGCCGACAACCCAGGTAGAGATGAGGCCCTAGATCGGGCAATCGACATCCTCAAAAACCGGCAAATCGGCCACCAAGTGTTAACTGCCGTCGGGGATCCGGGCACAGAAATTGTCCGCTTAGCCGCCGAGAGCAACGCCGATCTGCTGGTGATGGGATCCCCTGACCGCCGACCTACCATTGCCCGCAGCATTCCCGATTTGGATCGGCTGCTGGGGCGTTCCATCTCCGACTATGTGCGGGTGCACATCGGCTGCCCCGTGCTGATGGTGCGCTCCGTCCAAGACTAAACAGGACTCAAGAGCGAGGGATCCCTAAGGCAAGATAGAGCGGTGCTCTGTAACTCGGTCGCTCTGCTGCTGGCGATCCGGGCTGACGGCCCAAGCTTCAAAGATCAGCTCGGGGACGCCTGGGGGAATGGTCATGCGGGTTAAAGCTTGCCACTGCCCCTGATCGTCGCGGGAGAAGTCCAGCAACCAGCGGGGGCCATCCACCAACGAGCGGGTGCGGCCATGCTTGACCCAAAACTTGATCCAATAAGGTGGCTGGGAGGCGGCGCCGGCGGCGGAGGCAGGGGCCAAGGCCGGCAAACGCAGCACCACATCGAAATTGTCGCCCGCTCGCAATTGCTCAGGCACCAGCAGTTGTGGCGCCGGGCACACTTCTGGCGGCGGGGGCGAGTTTTTGGTGTCCTTGCTGGTGGCAGGCAGGGCGAATGCAGGCGGAGGTGGGGTGGCCGGGCTCCCTGCTGGGGCTGGCAGGGCGGCATCCTCGCCCATTGGCTCAGCTTGGGGGGGTGAGGGAAGAGGGGAAATCGGCGCCGCAGGCTGGGGGTTAGGTTCGGGTGCGGCCTTAGCAGAGGGCTCTGCCGGCTGAGTCGAGCCGGGATCCCCTCCAGCAGGAGCACTGTGCTGCCAGATGCGCAGCAGCTTTTGCAAGGTTCGTTCGGGAGAGAGCAGGGTTGCGGTCGAGGCAGGACTGGCAGCATCGGCCAGCCTCTCTTCCTCTTGCTGCTGCGGGAGGGGGATCCCTGCGCCAAGAAGTCCTGCCTCTTGGCTGCGACAGCGAATGGAAAAGGGGATGGTCAGGGTCTGAGGCGACGGCTCTGGATCCCACCAGGAGGAGGGAGTAAGGGCCAGTTCTCCCCGTAAAGGACGGGCCCACACTTGGCTGGGCAGGGTGATGGGGATGCTGAACACCGCCGTCCGCGCCCCCGCCGGGAGTTGAATTTGCCGTTGTCCCTGGAAAAGCGGCCTCTCCTCCCCTTCTGGCCAAACCTGTACCCGCAGCTCGCCGCTGCAGCCGATCCGCCCCGTCAACACCAGCACCTCCTCCGGGGATCCCTCCAATTCACTGTGCATTAGGGAAAACAGCTCTGGCGGGATGGCGACCTCTTTTTTCTGGGGGGGCTCAAACCCGGCCTCTTCAGCCACCGGGGCAGGGATCCCTCGTTCCGGCTCCAGAGGCGCGGGGGCAGGCACAACCTGAAAACGGAGACAATTGTCCAACTCGGTTTCACCGAACAGTTCTGCGATCAAGTCGGCATCTCGGCAGTGCAATTCCCAAAACCCAGGGGTGAGGCGGCTGGCAGGCAAAATAATGCCGATCCCTTCATCGTTGGTGCGCACAGAACGGGTTTGGACCTGTGGAGGAGTCGTGCCGGTGTTGGGGCCCTGATTCTGTGGCCCTAGAGGACGCTGCCGGACTTCCACCGTGATGGTGAAGTGGGGCTGGGGCGAACGGGCAACAATGGTGTAGGTATCTTCTTCCAGAACTGCTCCCTCGGCTGGTACTGGCTGCCAGTCTTCCTGGCCGTCCCGCCGAACCCAGAAATTTAACATAGCTCCATCACCTTGGTGCTCCGCACTGCTGACGCGAATGGCATGCCAGATACTGAATCAGATCGGCTTGCAAAAGGGTTTGCTGTTGCCCTGTAGGCAGGTGCTTAAGCTGTACCTCTCCGGCTGCAGCTTCCGCATCCCCTAGCACAACAGCCCAAGTTGCGCCGCTGCGGCTGGCCCGTTTGAACTGCTTGCCAAAGGCGCTGCCGCTCAGATCCAGCTCGGTGCAGAAACCAGCTTGGCGCAGCGCTTGAGCGATCCGGAGGGATTGGGCCTCAGCCTTCGCCCCACGGGAGATCACGTAAACCTCGACCGGTGCTGGCGGAGCCTCCCCTTGTTTCTTTTGCAACAGCAGCACCAGCCGCTCCATGCCGACGGCCCAGCCCACCGCTGGGGTAGAAGGTCCGCCCAGCTCTTCCACCAAGCCGTCGTAGCGACCACCCCCACAGACGGTACTCTGGGATCCCAAGTCAGGTGAGACGATCTCAAAGGCGGTGTCGGTGTAGTAGTCCAGGCCCCGCACCAAGTAGGGATCCAACTGGTAGGGAATATCCAACATCTGCAGGTGAGCTTGCACCTGCTCGAAGAAAGCCCGCGATTCTGGGCCGAGGTAATCCGGCAGCTTGGGGGCCCCCTCGGCAATCTCGCGGGTGCGGGGATCCTTGCTGTCTAGAATGCGCAGCGGGTTGCGGGTGAGACGCTCTTGGGAGTCAGGATCCAGCTTCTCCCGCAAGGGAGTGAGGTAGTCCACCAGGGCCTGGCGATAGGCCCGCCGATCCTGCAGATCCCCCAGGGAATTGAGCCGCAAGCTCAGGTTCTCCGCCCCCACCGCTTGCAACAGCTCCCAGGCCAAGGCGATGACTTCCGCATCGGCGCGGGGATCCCGGCTGCCCAGCAGCTCTACCCCCAACTGGTGGAACTGGCGTTGCCGCCCCGCCTGGGGACGCTCATAGCGAAACATCGGCCCACAATACCAGAGGCGTTGCACATCTCCAGCCGTTTGCAGCCCGTGCTGGATGTAGGCCCGCACCACACCTGCTGTGTTCTCTGGGCGCAGGCTCACCTCTTGCTCGCCACGGGTGCTGAAGGAGTACATCTCCTTGCCCACCACGTCGGTGGCACTGCCAATGCTGCGGGCAAAGAGCTCCGTCAACTCCAGGATGGGGGTGCGAATTTCTTGGTAGTTGGCCCGTCCCAGGATCTCTCGGGCGCTGGCTTCCACCTGCTGCCAGAGCCGCACCTCCTGCGGCAGAATATCTCGGGTGCCCCGCACCGCCTGGATCATCTCCATTCTCGTTCTCCCTCCCTGGGGTGGGCCTGGCCGCCTGCTATGCCAATGGCTGTTCTCGTCAAAGGACTCCGTCCCGCTGACGCAAACGGCCTAGTTATTGATTATCGGCGACAACACTCCCCGTCGCTAGCGGAGCCAAATGACCCCGATCCAAGCTCGAGTCCAACCAGGAGTAGGTGGCGGCAATTTGGCTGGTGGCAACAACAGCGGCGGTGGTAGCTCGCAAGATGGTAGGGCCAAGGGAGACGGACACTCCCCCATATTCCTCAGCCTGCCGACGTTCGGCAACCGTCCAGCCCCCTTCTGGGCCAATGGCTATGGCCAAGACGGGATCCTTGAGCTTTGGCAGGGCTTGCACCAGCGGGGGCGCTTTGTGCCGAGCCACGGCTATACCCCACCAAAAGGACTCCGTCCGAGTAGCGCGAACGGCTTGTAGCTCCGCCAGCCAACTTGTCCAAGGGGTAGGGGGATCGACCTGAGGCCAGCGCAACCGCTCACATTGTTCTGCGGCCTCCCGCACAATTTTTTGCCAGCGTTCCTGCCGCCCAGATCCCGGTTCCAACACGGTGCGCTCTGTCAGCAGGGGGGTAATTCGCGCCACCCCCAGCTCGGTAACCTGGCGGAGCACCTCGTCAAACCCCTGCCCTTTGACCACCGCCAAGCCCAGATGCAAAAAAACGGGCAATTCCCGCGGCAGCGTCTCCACCTCGCCCACAACTCGGGATCCCTGGGCTTGCCAACGGGCCGCCCACAGCTTGCCTGAGCCGTCCAAAACCAAAAAGAGATCCCCTGGCCTGAGGCGGCGTACCCGCTGCAAGTAGTGCTGTTGCAGACTAGTTAAATGGAGAACACCGCTGGGATCCCGCTGCGCTGGGTCAATCGCCAATCGGGGCAAAGCGCTCAGGTCATGCGTGCGTTCAGACAACACCATTCCCCCCGTCGCCAGAGGGCTGCCACCACCCATTCGTTGGCCTCCAGCATCTCCGCCACCAACTTGGCCTGCTCGATGAGGATGCCGCTGAGGATCAGCCATCCCCCCTCCTTCACCACCAGCCGAAACTCCGGGATCATATCCAGGATCACATCTGCCAGGATGTTGCACACCAGCCCATCCACCATTTCGGGAATATGCTCCAGGCTGCCCTGAGCGACCACAATGCGATCCGTCAGGCCGTTGAGATCGCGGTTGTGCATCGTGGCTTGCACCGCCAGGGGGTCGATGTCCACCGCAAATACCCGCTTCACCCCCAGCAGGGCCGCCGCCAACGACAGAATCCCGGATCCACAGCCCACATCGGCCACAGTCACTCCCTCGGCACCCCCGCCGCCCTCCAGGCGCATCTCCAGCGACTCCAGACAGAGCTGAGTGGTGGGGTGAGTGCCCGTGCCGAAGGCCATACCGGGATCCAGCCGCAACAGGTGACGACCGGGGTGAGAGGGCGGCTCCAGCCAGGCCGGACAAATGAGCAACTTGTCCCCGACCCATTGGGGCTGCCAGTGCTGCTTCCAACTGCTGCTCCAATCTTCCGCCTCTATGCGTTCCCAGCGCAGCTTCGGAACCCGCTGACCGGCAATGAGGGCATCCTGCTGCAGGCGCAGGGAGAGGGCTGCCAAATCCAAGAGGCTGACGTGAGGCCAAGGCAGATAGGCGTGAATGCAAATCTGATCTTCGCCATAGGCTTGGCTGGTCATGCCCCGACAGCCAAAATTCTCCAGCCGCCAAAAGATCAGGTCTTCTTGGGCAGGGGAGGCGATGAGACTGAGATCCCACCAGGCTCCACCGGGATCCGGCGCTTGTGCGGGCGAAAACGGAGTGGGATTGGCAACAGTTCTGCTCACAGGGATCCCTTCACAAACCTAGGGAAAAACCAAAGTGATGGCCAACAAGATAGCGCTTCATGTCACCCAGCCGGCCAGCACTCAATGCGGCACTTTATATCAAAAATTGCAGCGCTCTGCTCAATTCATAGTTTAGGCTTATTCTGGCTATTCTGGGATTGAAAGGCTCACAGCGTCGGTTCAGCAGCGAAGAAGGGAAGGATCCCCCCAATTGGGGGATGACCCTCAGCGGCTCTTTGGATGACCAGCTCAGCCCTGTGAGATAGATTAAGTCCAAAAGCATTGAACAAGAATTGGATGCAGCGTTGACATTCGTTCCGAGCCTCAGTGATTTTGCGGATAGATGGGGTTTGGCTAGGGCGTACTGAGCAACGATGTAAGGATGAAGAAAGAGCAACGCAGGTGGCGAGGTCGATGTCAATTGAGCAGTCAGGGCAGCAGCCGAAGGTAGCTCCTTGGGGGATTACCAGAGGGGAAAGGGCTGCCCATGAGGATCCCCAGCCGCTCAAAGTCAGCACCCGCAAGGACTCCGTGCCGCTGACGCGATCCGCTCTGATGCGGCGTTTTAATCAGAGCTTTCCGCCTTTTTACAGCCAGTTTGTCAGCAGCGAGGTACAGGCCCAAAATCTGCGCTTGGCTTACACCCTCTACCAGACCCGCAAGGCGGTGGTACAGGTGCAGGACGAAGGTCGCAAGACGGTTGTCTGTCTGGCCTACCGCAACCGACCTTCTCTGCTCAGCGATCTGTTTGGGGTGTTCACCGCTTTTAATCTCTCGGTGCATGGCATTCATCTCTATGGGCAGATCTACTCACCGCACCTGGTGTTTATCCGCACCATTGTCTCCCGCGATGGCCACAGCCTTTCTTCCCAAACCAAGCTCAGCCTAGAACGGGCTATTCACGAATGCCTGGCGGGTGTGTTTCGCGTTCATGAAACCTTGGCGCTGGAGTTTGATCTCAAGGCCGGACTAAAAGACGTGCAGGTTTCTTTTTATTTTGACCCGGTGTTTCATTTGCCCACACTTTTGGTGGATGTGGACAACCAGCCGGGCGCGTTTTACCGGGTGATGACGGCCCTCGCGCAGGAGGATTTGACCGTTGTTAACCTCAACTTGATGCTCCGCCGCAAGCAGACGCGCTTTATTTTCTACTTGCTGGGGCCGGATTCAACTCCAGCCATGCCGGAGTTCTTAGGGCAAAAATTGGCCTTGAGCATCCAGCAGCGGCTGCAAGGGGATCCCGCCTAGATCTGCACGGGACTGGGAGGCAAGTCAAAAAGGACGGTGTTCATGTAGCTCTCTGCCCAGGCGGGACCGAAGGCTTTTTCCAAAACGCGGCGGGTGCGGTCGTTCTGCTGTTGCTGGCTGCAATAGCGCTGCTGCCCCTGGTAGTGGGCCAAAATCTGGCCGGGATCCGTCTGTGGGGGGATCTGCTGCGCCAGCCGGCAGTGAATTTCCAGGAAACGGCAGGCAAAGTGTAAAAAGCGCTCGGCCTCTGCTTCGTCGGCAGGACGCACGAACAGACAGTAGGGAGAAAAAATCGTGCCCCACTCCGGCAACCGGCGCCGGTGTTGGAAAGGGACGAGATGGGATCCCAACGCTTCCAGCTCCTGGATATAGAGATCGGGCAAGCTGGGGGTCACCGGCGAGAGATCGACAATGGCGGCGCTCACCTGTCCGCGACCGACCACAATGTCGCAACCGAACAGCGGCAGCGGGTACTGCGGCTGCGGAAACATAACGCAATGGAGAATATCCAGGCTCTGCCCGGCCTGGGCCAGCTCCAGGTGCAGTTTGCGAAAGGGATCCCCTTGGTAGCAGCGGTTTTCAATTTGCAATTTCTCACCCTCTAGGCGGCCTTCCACGTAGCCCAGATCTTCAGGCAGAGGATAGGGGGCTAGGGTGAGGGTAGATCCCCAAACGTTCAGGATTGCCTCAGATAAGCCCTGAATGAGGGGATGCAGTTGGGCAGAGAGAGCAGGAGCGGTGAACATAAGACTCTAGAAGAAAGGCCAAGAACCCCATCCAACCTTGACCTTGGCTCCATGCCAAAGTGTTATGGGGGAACCGCACCGCTGATGCGAAGGGCTTGGGTGGGATCCCCAAAAATCCCAGAGGCCCTAGCTGGGCAAGGCGTTCTAAAACTGTATGCCTGAAGACGGAAGGGGTGGGATTCGAACCCACGGTGACCTTGCAGTCACAACGCTTTTCGAGAGCGTCACAATCAACCACTCTGTCACCCTTCCAGTCAGCTGTGGGGCTTTACCATCTTAACGGCAAACCGAGTCTCCTGCTTCTTCCCAGCCTCAAAGCCAAGCTTGCTTCCCCCACGGGATGCGGTTGATGGGAAAGTGCTCCGCACCGCTGGCGGGAACGCCCAGATGAGATCATAGGGATATGGCTGCTCTATCCATTCACCACTTTCGCCAGGCCAAACAGGCGGGTCAACCTTTGGTGGCCCTCACGGCTGCCGACTACGCCACCGCTCAGATTTTGGATCAGGCTGGGATCGACTTGATCCTGGTGGGCGACAGCTTGGCCATGACCCACTTGGGGTATACCAGCACCCTGCCCCTGACGCTGGAACAGATGCTCCATCACGCCCAGGCGGTGCGCCGCGGGGTAGAACGGGCCTTTTTGGTGGCCGACTTGCCCTTCTTGACTTATCAAGTCCACAAAGAACAAGCTCTCCTCTCAGCAGGGCGGTTGATGAAGGAGGCAGGAGTCAACGGGGTCAAGCTGGAGGGGGGCTACCCCGACATGGTGGAAACGGTGGCCTTTCTGGTGCAGCGGGGGATCCCGGTTTTGGGTCATATCGGCCTCACTCCGCAGGCCAAACATCAACTGGGAGGCTATCGCCAGCAGGGAAAAACCACTCCGGAGGCGGAGCGTCTGCGACAAGAGGCCCTCAGCCTGGAGCAAGCAGGAGCATTTGCCCTGGTTTTGGAGCACATGCCGGCGGAATTGGCTGCCCAAATCTCGGCCCAAGTGGGGATCCCAACCTTGGGCATTGGGGCCGGGCCGGCTTGCGATGGTCAGATTTTGGTCACCCACGATCTGCTGGGGCTGAGCGAGCGGATTCCCCCTTTTGCCAAGGCCTATACCAATTTGAGACAGGCAATCCGAGAAGCGGTGGAAGCTTTCGCCGACGATGTTCGCCAAAAAGTATTTCCCCCCCGCTGAAGGGATCCCTTACCCATTCAAAGCTTGGGCAGAGCATGACTCTAGTCAATAATAAGCTCAACTATACTGAAAATAATGTATAATATGTTCAGTACGGATTACTACCAGTTGATCTTTCTGTTTA
>NZ_JBSSBV010000026.1:0-37911 GCF_054059115.1 Thermostichus sp. MS-CIW-26 | reverse complement strand
CAGCTTGCAACGTACAGAGATAGTCTGGCTCATGGGCTTATTGTAGTTTATCCAGACTTTTGACCAGCAAACCTATATGGAGGAGGGCTTTCCTCTCGACACCAAGCCTGCGGCTATGGTGCGGGCCTCCAGCCCGAAAATTTGGTGAGGGTATCCCACTAGTTCCATTAGATGATCCCTTCCTGCCGCTTGGCGATTGGCATCCGCCAGCCGGTGCCGAAGGCGCGATCGGTAATGCGTAGCCCAGGGGGAGCTTGGTGTCGCTTGAACTCGGCTTTTTGAACCAGCCGCAGCACCTGCTGCACGATGTCGGGATCGAACCCTTGAGCCACCAACTCGGGGCTGGATTGATGCTGCTCGATGTGCCGCTGCAGGATCTTGTCCAGCAAATCGTAGGGGGGCAGGCTGTCGCTATCTTGTTGGCCAGGTCGCAATTCTGCCGAGGGGGGCTTGGTCAGCGTAGCAAGCGGGATCCGCTCCTGCTGTCGGTTGATCCAGCGAGCCAAGCGGTACACCCAGGTCTTGGGCACATCGGAAATCACCGCCAGGCCGCCGGACATATCCCCGTAAATGGTGCAGTAGCCCACTGCTAGCTCTGATTTGTTGCCTGTGGTCAGCAGCAGCCGCCCGAACTTGTTGGAAAGGGCCATGAGGAGGGTGCCGCGAATGCGAGATTGCAGGTTTTCTTCCGTGATGTCTGGGGGGAGGCCGGCAAAGGGCTCTGCCAAAAGCTGGTGGTAGCTCTCCATGATGGACTGAATCGGCAGCTTCAGGGTAGGGATCCCCAGGTTTTGCGCCAGTTGGTAGGCGTCGGTCAGGCTGCCAGGGCTGGAATAGGGAGAGGGCATGAGCACCCCCAGCACCCGCTCCGGCCCCAAGGCATCGGCAGCAATCACAGCAGTGACGGCAGAGTCGATCCCCCCCGACAGGCCCAATAGCACCTCGCGAAAGCCACATTTGCTGACGTAATCGCGGGTGCCCAAAACCAAGGCTTCGTACAGCTCGGCTTCCGGCTCGGTCGGCCAGCGGGATCCCGCGGTCGGTGGGCTCTGGTCTGGGTTGGGAGACTGGGTCAACTCGTCCACATCCAGGATGAGCTGATCCGGCTGAAAGGCAGCGGCTTGGGCCACAACCCGACCCCAGCGATCCAGGGCGCAACTGGCCCCATCGAAGATCAAATCATCATTGCCCCCCACCTGATTGACGTAGAGAATGGGCAGGGCGTGCTTGCGGGCCAGGGATCCCAGCATCTCCACCCGCAACTTCTGTTTGCCTAGGCTGAAGGGGGAAGCCGAGAGGTTAATCAGCAGGTCGGCACCGCAGCGGGCCATCTCTTCCACCGGATCCCAGTGGTAGCGACGGTGCTGCCAAAAGTCGCGGTCGTTCCAAATGTCTTCACAAATGGTAAAGCCCAGGCGGCGGCCACGGTACTCGATGGGTTGGGGCTGGGATCCCGGCTCAAAATAGCGATCTTCGTCGAAGACATCGTAGGTGGGCAAGAGCGACTTCTGAAACCAGTGGCGGATCTGGCCTCCCTCCAGCCAGGCAGCAGCATTGTAAAGGGGCCGACCCTCAGGCAGAGGATTGGGCTGCACGGATCCCACGACCACCGGAATGCTGGCCTGTAACCGGCTGGCCAAGTGCTGCAAAACCTGGCTTGCCCTCTCGACCAGGGCCGGATAGAGCAACAAATCGCGGGGTGGATATCCCAGCAACGCCAGCTCGGAGGTGATGGCCAACTCTGCTCCCGCCGCCGCCACTGCCTCAACCGCTGAACGGATGCGCTCGGCATTTCCGCTTAGATCGCCGACGATGTAGTTCAGTTGCAACAGCGCTACCTTCACCCTGCCCCCCATATGGTAAATCTCACCATAAGTGGCCCAAACCGAATCGTCAACAAGATTCTGCTGCGGGCAAGCGAAGAATAAACGTGGTTTGGTGGGCAGTGCTTTCCACCTGCAAAGAGCCGCCCAAGTGGTTGGCAATGGCTTGGGCCAGAGCCAATCCCAAGCCTGTTCCCCCCTGCTGCCAGGGATCCGAGTGGGGGATGCGATAAAACTGCTCGAAAATGCGTTCTTGTTCTTCGAGGGGAATGGTGGTGCCCGTGTTGGTCAAGCGCAGCTCCCAGCGGTCGGAACCCAAAGCAACAACCTCTAGGACAATGTGTTCGCCGGCGGGCGTGAATTTGTGGGCATTGGTCAAAAGCTCACAGACCAAGCGTTCCAACAGGCGAGGATGGGTGTGCAGATAGGGCAGGTGGGGATCCCAGTGAACTTGTAGAGTTTGCTGCCGCTTGCGCATCCGGTCTTGGAACCGATTGATAAGAGGTGCCAAAAGGAGAGGCAGGTTAACCTGCTCAGAGGGCAGCTTGAGCGTATTGCCCGACAAATTTTGTAGATCCAGAAGATCGTTAAGAAGATCGTTAATTAGGGAGATCTCTCGCTCGCACGCCTGCTCCAGAACCTCAAGATACTGGATTTGCTTGGGGGTGAGAGGAGAAACTTGATGGCTCAGTTTCAGCAGGTGAACCGAGAGGCTAATGCTGGTAAGGGGAGTGCGCAGCTCATGGGAGACGGCGGCCAGGAAGTTATCCCTAATTTGGCTGAGTTTTTTCAATTCCGTCACCTGAGCCTGGCTGCTGAGGTAGAGCCTGGCCTGTCGCAAGGCAATCGCGCACTGGGCCGCCATTTGCTGGGCCAAATCGATTTCCCAATCGCTAAAACTCTCCTCAGGAGGCCGAGCCAGCCACAGATCCCCAAGAATGCCCTGATCGTCCGCAATGGGGCAGGCCAGCTTGGTCAGATAGGGGGGCAGAGTGTCGGGATCCCGTTGACGATCCCGAGCGCACAGTTGAAAGCACCAGCCTCGCCATAGCTGTTCGTAGAAGAGGGGAAAATCTCTCATCCAAACCCGAGCCCCGACCCCAGAGGTCGAAAGCGTCGTGTATTCATAGCTGATCAGGGAGTAGGTTCGGCGGCTATCGTAAAGGCCAACATTGCAAAAAAGAACGCCCAAAAATTTCCCCAGCTCGTTCACAACCGTCTGCAAGATCTGCTTTTCGTCCAGAGTTGCCCGTATCTGATGGATGAGGCGGCGCAGAATCGATTCAAACTGCAGACTGCGTTCCAGTTGCTGGGTTCGCTGTTGCACCAGGACTGTTAATTCAGCTTCTCGTGTTTGCTGGGCCAGCTCCAGGCGCTTGCGCAGGGTGATATCGCGCACCAAAACAATGGCCTCATCCGGCCCAAACGGCAACAGACGTGCCTCACGATATTCCGGCAATGCTTCCGCAGTGTCTTGAGAAGTTTTGGGAAGTGGATATTCAATAACCTGAATTTCTCCCGTTTGAAAGGCTTTCTCCAACAAGGGAGCAAAGTAGATTTTCCAATGCTCTGGAAACAGATCCTGAATGTACTGGTTAGGATAGCGGTCATCGGGATAGGCCGATGCAAATCCTTTTGGGGGCTTGTAGGACAGGATTAGCCCTTGCCGATCCACCTGCAGAATCATGTCTGGAATCACTTCGTAAAGGGCGCGGTAACGTGCTTCGCTGCGGGCCAGATCGGCCAAACTTTCTCGCAGGTGAGTTTCGGCCCTTTTTCGCTCGGAAATGTCTTCTAGAAATTGAATGGCAAACAGAGGCTCGTTTTGAGCGTTTCGCACTACAGACAGTTGCAGGCGAACCCAGATCTCTCTGCCATCTTTACGGCGGATCACCTTTTCATATTCATAGTTGCTAGCGTATCCGGCAATCAATTCATTCCAGAGTATCTCGCCCCGTTCTCGATCTTCGGGATAGGGAGTGTAATCTTCCGCTTTCAGAGCCGACCAATCTTCCTCGCTATACCCCGTAATCTCTGCCATTGCCGGATTGAGGCTGAGATACCGGGGATCAGGATCCAAGCTCATCAGAGCAATCCCTTGGCTACAGAAGTTGAAGATCCCCTGCAATTGGTTTTGAATTTCCCCAAGAGCAGATTTGATGGATCGGCGCTCGCTGATATCATCCAGGAAGTGAACGGCAAATAGAGGCTTTTGTTCTTCATCTCTCACAACATAAACCTGAGACTTTACCCAGATGATTTGGCCATTCTTACGGGTGTAGGGATGTTCCCATTCATAATGACTGCGCCGGCCATCAACCAACTCCTGCCAAAGTTTTTTTAGAGTTTCAACATTGGCCAAGTCTGGGATACAAGCCTCCAGAGGCAAAGCTTTCAGTTCCTCTGCAGAATATCCTGTTATATCCTTGAGGGCTGAGTTCATGCCATGTGGCTTGGATTCTGGCTCAAGAGGCAGCAGAGAAATGCCCAAATTGCAGGACTCTACAATACCCCAGAATCGCTGTTGAATCTCCAACAAAGCCAGCTCTAGACGCTTACGCTCGGTAATATCTTGAATGCAGCCAAGCACGCAATTTGCTCCGTGGGGAACCACGCAAACTTCCTGGTGACGGAGCTCCCCTGCTGAGTTGGTTAGGGGAAACTCCAGAGTTTGCCGGGATCCGCTGCTCAAGCAACGGTCAATCAGCCTCTGCAGTTGATCGCCAACCTCAGGGCCGAACAGCTCTCCCACTGCTTTTCCCTGAATATGCTCTGCTGAGAGTGAAGCAAAATAATTATTCTCCGGGGAAGAAATCAGCTCTAGGCATTGGCCTTCTCGGCTAAAAATCATCAAGGCTTGTGGAATAGCGCAAACCAGCCTTTTGTAGCGGAGCTGGCTCTCTGCAAGCGCTTGTTCAGCCCGCTTCTGTGCCGTGATGTCTTCCACATACCCCTCAAAACAGAGGGGATCCCCTGCCGGATTGCGGACAACTTGAATTTGTTCTCGCACCCACAAGTCCAAGCCCTTGCGACTGTGGATCAAAAACTCTTGGGCCACTCTCCCATCGCCGACTTTGCCTGCAAGCAGATCCTGGAAAAACTGGCGACGACCGGCAGCGTCAGCATAGAGATGATGGCCAAAATCCGACAGATGGCGCATCAAATGGGCAGAGGAAGTATAGCCGTATATCTCGGCAAGCTTGGCATTGGCAAACCGGTACCGTCCCTGCAGATCCACACGAAAGATCCCAATGGGGGCATTTTCCAGGAGCACATCAAGTTCGGCCAGCATCAGGATCCCCTATTGGCAAGCAGTACCAGGGCACTGAGAACACCTGTCCTTGGGATTATGTATCATTTCTGCCTTAAGCGATGTTTCCCGCACTACAAGTTCCCCCCTAACCCCGTAAAATCACGGGCGAGGAAGGGTGCTCAGGTTTCTGTGGATGTTACCCCGTGGGCTGCCGGTAGGGCAGGGATCCCTGCGCGGATTCTCAACTACTCCACCTGCGCTGTCTCCGGGGATCCCGCCTGAGTTTCCGGGTGAAAGTAGCGGTAAATCTGCCGGGCAATCTTCGGGCCAATGCCGGGCACCTGGGCCAGCTGGTCTTCTGAGGCCACCTGAATGCGGGCAATCGACCGAAATTCTTCCATCAGCAGCTTTTGCCGATACTTGCCCAAGCCGGGGATCTCGTCCAGCGTAGAGGCATGCTGACGCGCTTTCCGTTGCTGGCGATGAAAGGCGAGAGCAAATCGGTGGGCTTCATCTCGCAGGCGTTGCAACAACAAGCGAGCCGGATCTTGGGCCGGCAACCGCAAGGGCACGGGATCCCCCGGCAGAAAGATCTCTTCTTCTCGTTTGGCCAAGGCAATCACCGGCAGGTGATCCAGCCCTAAATCTGCCAAGACGGCCATGACTGCCGACAACTGCCCCTTGCCCCCGTCGATGAGCACCAAATCCGGCTGATCCTCAGGGGTCATTTTGCTGAAGCGACGCCGGGCCACTTCTGCATGGCTGGCAAAATCATCGGAGTGACCGGGGCGCACCTCAGGGTTGCGAATCTTGTAGCGGCGGTAGTGCTGTTTGGCAGGCAGGCCATCGATAAACACCACCTGACTGGCCACAGCATCGGATCCCTGAATGTGGGAAATATCGTAGGCTTCTAGGCGACGGGGCACATCCGGCAAATCCAAGACCTCTGCCAAGCGCTCCAAGGCCGCGGCATCCCGATCCGCCAAGCGCTGAGTGCGGGTTAGCTCCAGTTGTGCATTCCGCTCAACCAACTCGATCAACTCAGCTTTGCTCTGCCGTTGGGGGGCAACAAGGCTGACCTTGCGGCCTTTTTTCTGACTCAGCCAAGACTCCAGAAAATCCCGATCCGGCAATTCATACTGGGTCAAAATTTCAGAGGGAATTTCCACCGGATCACAGTATTGATAATGCTCTTGTAGAACCCGCTGCAAAATCAACGCCGGATCATCGCCCCGATTTTCGGCCACAAACCCCAGCCGCCCCACCAACTTGCCTGCCCGCACCTGAAACAATTGAATGCAGGCTCGTGAATCATTCATGGCCAAGGCCAGAGCATCACGGCTGACGGTAGAGTTAGGCAAAGAGACCTTCTGGGATTCTCCCAATTGTTCCAAACCGCGAATTTGATCCCGATATCGTGCGGCTGCCTCATAATTTTCTTGTTCGGCGGCCTGGATCATCTTCTCCTGCAGCTCTCGGATCAGCTCATCTGTCTGGCCTTGGAAGATCATGGCCACTTGAGTCAGCGTTTTGCGATACTCTTCTGGGCTGATCAAGCCTTGGCATACCCCGGGGCAGCGCCCAATGTCGTAGTTCAAACAGGTGCGATCTTTGTACAGAGGTTTGGGCCGTTGGCGCAAGGGAAAAATTCGTTTGACCAACCCAAGGGTATGGCGCAACAGGCCAACATCGGTGTAGGGGCCATAGTATTTGTCTTGATTCCGATCAAGGCGACGATGGCGGGTGATGTAAAGCTGGGGATAAGGCTCCGACCAGGTAATGCACAAATAGGGATACTTTTTGTCATCCTTGAGAAGAACATTGTAGGGGGGCTGATGGGTTTTAATCAGATTATCTTCTAGGGCTAAAGCTTCACTTTCATTATCGGTAACGATAAACTCGATCTCGCAAACCTGAGCTACCATGCGCTGAATGCGAGGGGACAGGTCGCCGGTGAAGCGGAAATAAGATCGCACTCGAGAGCGCAATTTCTTGGACTTGCCCACATAGAGAATCTGATCTGTGGCATCTCGCATTAAATATACGCCGGGTTCAGCAGGAATCTCCTTGAGACGGCTCTCTAGAACGTCACGGCTGTGAATCAGAGGGACGGTCATAAAGTTCAGTTCTATCGGGTAGAGTCAGGGATCCCATGACTTCAATCTAGCAAGGATATGGCTTTTCTCGGCAACACTGACTCCAACCCATGTGGAGACACAGTCATTCTGAACAATCATTCTGAACAAGTTTGGGAAGCTCGTCCTGCTTTCAAGCTCCAACCTGCTAGCACAAATGGCAATAGCTCGTCGCATCGCAGGATCAAAGTACCTCTTTTGACGGGTAGACCTCCATGATTTGGGAAGGATAAGTTGATTTGTGATTAACATAATTTTGTCCAGAGTTCTGGTAGTTCATTTACATAAGATATAGCAGCAATGGAAAGTCGCTTAAGTTTATTAACTAGGGATATATTGACTTCTGAGACAATCTTTTGAGTAGATTCAGGTATAAATTGCCTGTGACAATCCTGGCATCGATAATGCTGCTTTCCATTATGGATCTTGTCGTATCTAAGTTAAAAGAATGACGGCTTGGGCAAGTCAGCATGAGCTTACTCAGAAACACGAAAAATCTAGGGTAATAGTATCATTGCTCCCAGAGCACCACCAGTATAGTCAATAGGGCAAGGGCTCCGTCCCGCTGGCGCGACCCGAATCTCTGAGCTCTATCCTTACAATTGAGCTCCTGGATCCTGGCCTATGTCTTGCTGCAGGGCGGCCAAGTCTATCTTTGGCTTCTGGGTCTTGACTTTTGTCGGCCTGAGGTCTTCTAGGTTCAGCCAGCGATAGACCGTTGCACGCCTGACTTTGTACATTTGTACATCTGTTGTACACCTGTGGGGTTGCCCTCTTCCTGGACATACCCTACGGCTGTCTCCCTACCGCAGTTCTCCACAGGGCCAGTTGCCAGCGAGCGGAGCCGGTGTGAGCTGGCGCATTCGCCCTAGCTTTCTCAGATCGTCCGCAGTCCGTCGGGGAAAGCTGCAGAAGAAACTCGAAAAATCTGTTCATGGCGAGCTTTTTTGTCTTTACTTCGCTGAGCCGATTGCCCCAACGGTTGCCCTGTTGGCAAGAGCCAGCCGTGACTTGAGACTGCCCCCCTTTTCCTGTCGGATTGGAGTGCGATATGCTGGTTTTCCACCTCTGAAAGCGTGATTTATTCCAAACTGTTTTTACTCCTATGAATCCCCATCCCTCTCAGGTCTCGGCCCCTATCCTGCAGGAAAACTGGCACTTTCAAGAGCGGGATGCTTGCGGGGTCGGCTTTTTGGTGGATCAGCAGGGGAGAGCCAGCCACGACCTCTTGCAGAAAACCCTTCAGGCCCTCACCTGTATGGAACATCGGGGTGGCTGTGGCGGCGACGGCCAGAGCGGTGATGGGGCGGGCATTGCAACGGCAATCCCCTGGTCGCTGTTGCAGGCAGAGAGGGAAGAAATTCGAGCTTGGGATCCCACTCACAGCGCGGTGGGGATGGTCTTTTTGCCTCAGGATCCTGCTGAGTGTCAGGCGGTGCAGCAGGTGATCGATGAGTACTTGACCACCACCGACTGGCAGCGGGTGGTTTGGCGGCAGGTACCGGTCAATCCCAATTGCCTGGGGCCGATGGCGCGGCAGACCATGCCCTCCATTTGGCAGATGCTCCTCACCCATCCCACGCTGGAAGGAGACGAGCTAGAGCAGCAGCTCTATCTGTTGCGGCGGCGCATTCGGCGGCGGGTAGAGGCTCGGTTTGGCTTTTATGCTCTGTATTTTGCCTCTTTGTCCTGCCGGGTTGTCGTTTACAAAGGCATGGTGCAATCGTCGGTTCTGGGCCAGTTTTATCGAGATCTGCAAAACCCCCTCTACACCACCGCCTACGCCACCTACCACCGCCGCTTCAGCACCAATACCCTGCCGCGTTGGTCCCTGGCCCAGCCTTTCCGCTACCTCTGCCACAACGGCGAGATCAACACCTACCTGGGCAATGTCAACTGGATGGCCGCCCGCGAACAAACCCTTTCCCATCCCCGCTGGGGTACAGCGGTCGAGGATCTGAAGCCGATTATTGACCCGGGCACCAGCGACTCAGCAGGTCTGGACGCTGTGTTTGAGCTGTTGATTCAGTCGGGCTACTCCACTCAGCAGGCGATGATGGTGCTGATCCCGGAAGCCTATCGCAACCAGCCAGAACTGCAGAATCACCCGGAAGTGGTGGATTTCTACGAGTTCTTCGGCGGCCTGCAGGAGCCTTGGGATGGCCCGGCGATGGTGGTTTTCTGCGACGGCAAAACCATCGGGGCCACGTTGGATCGCAATGGCCTGCGCCCAGCCCGCTACGCTCGCAGCCGCGATGGTCTGCTGGTGGTGGCCTCAGAAGCCGGGGTGGTTGCCCTGCCGGAGACCGACATTTTGGAAAAAGGGCGGCTAGGCCCGGGGCAGATGCTGACGGTGGATCTGCAGAGCGGGCAAATCTGCAAAAACTGGGAGATCAAAACCCAGGTGGCAACCCAGCACCCCTACGGCGAATGGCTCAAAGCCCATCGCGTTCAGCTCAGCACCCAAGGCTTTGAAAATACCCCTCACCTCTCGGAAGAACAACTGTTACAAGCCCAAACCGCCTTCGGGTACTCCTCAGAAGATGTGGAGATGATCATCGAGGAGATGGCGGCTACGGGCAAGGAGCCCACCTTCAGCATGGGGGATGATGCGCCGCTGGCTGTGCTGTCCACCCAGCCTCATCCCCTCTACGACTATTTCAAGCAGCGCTTTGCCCAGGTCACCAACCCTGCCATCGATCCCCTGCGGGAGAGCCTGGTGATGTCTTTGGATGTGTATCTGGGATCCAAGGGCAACCTGCTGGAGATCCGCCCTGAGCATGCCCGCCTGTTGCAGTTGCGCAGCCCGGTGCTCAACGAAGCGGAGCTGGCCGCTCTGCAGCATACCCCTTTTCCCTGCCACACGCTCCCGATTCTCTATCCGGTGGCTGCCGGCCCAGAAGGACTGGAGGTCCAGGTACGGGCCCTCTGCCAGCAGGCGGCTCAGGCAGTGCGGGGGGGAGCTGAGATTTTAATCCTCTCGGATCGCGGCCTCAATGCCGAGCAGGCTCTGATCCCACCTCTGTTGGCGGTGGGCGCCATCCACCATCACCTCATCCAGGAGGGGCTGCGCCTACGCGCTTCCCTGGTGGTGGAGACTGCCCAATGCTGGAGTACCCATCACTTTGCCTGCTTGATCGGCTATGGGGCCAGCGCCGTTTGTCCTTATCTGGCCTATGAAGCTGTGCGGCAGTGGTGGCACAAGCCCAAGACGCAAACCCAGATGGCTGCCGGCAAGTTGCCCCAGCTTTCCCTGGCCGAGGTGCAACTGAAGTACCGCGCCGCCATTGAGGCAGGGCTGCTCAAGATTCTTTCCAAAATGGGCATTTCTCTGCTCTCCAGCTACCACGGAGCGCAGATTTTCGAGGCCATTGGCCTGAGCCAAGAGGTGATCGATCTGGCCTTCCGCGGCACGGTGTCGCGGGTGGGAGGCATGACGCTGGCGGATCTGGCCCGCGAGGGCATGGTGAATCACCAGCGGGCCTTTCCCGAACTCACCTCGAAAAAGCTGGAGAACTTTGGCTTTATCCAGGCGCGGCCCAAAGGCGAATACCACATCAACAGTCCAGAAATGGCCAAACTGCTGCACAAGGCCATCGAATCGGGTCAGCCTGCCCACTATGAGATCTACAGGGCGCACCTGCGCAGCCGCACCCCCACCGCGTTGCGAGACCTGCTGGATTTCCGCAGCGACCGGGATCCCATTCCCTTGGAGGAAGTGGAACCGGTGTCGGAGATTTTCAAACGCTTTGCCACAGGTGGGATGTCCTTGGGGGCCCTCAGCCGCGAGGCCCACGAGACCCTGGCCATTGCCATGAACCGCATCGGCGGCAAGTCCAACTCCGGTGAAGGCGGGGAAGATCCGGAACGATACCTCCCCATCACCGATGTAGGCCCAGATGGCACCTCGGCCCGCTTTCCCCACCTGAAGGGGCTGCGCATGGGGGACAACGCCAGCTCGGCGGTGAAGCAGGTGGCCTCGGGCCGCTTTGGCGTGACACCGGAGTATTTGCTCAACGCGCGGCAAATTGAGATCAAAATTGCCCAGGGGGCCAAGCCGGGCGAGGGCGGGCAACTGCCGGGCAAAAAGGTCAGCCCCTACATCGCCAAGCTGCGCCGCTCCAAGCCGGGGGTGACCTTGATCTCGCCGCCGCCCCACCACGACATCTACTCCATCGAGGATCTGGCGCAGTTGATCTTCGACTTGCACCAGGTGAACCCCCAGGCACAGGTGTCGGTGAAGCTGGTGGCGGAGGTGGGCATCGGCACGGTGGCGGCAGGAGTAGCCAAGGCCAACGCCGACATCATCCAAATCTCCGGCCATGAAGGGGGCACAGGGGCTTCCCCCTTGAGCTCCATCAAACATGCCGGGGCACCTTGGGAGTTGGGCCTGGTGGAGGTGCATCATACCCTGCTGGAAAACGGCCTACGGCAGCGCTCCATCCTGCGGGTGGATGGCGGCATTCGCACGGGTTGGGAAGTGGTGATGGCGGCCATGCTGGGGGCAGAAGAGTTTGGCTTTGGCACGGTGGCCATGATTGCGGAGGGGTGCATCATGGCGCGGGTGTGCCACACCAACAACTGCCCTGTGGGAGTGACCAGCCAGAAGGAGGAGTTGCGCAAGCGCTTCCCCGGCACGCCAGATCACGTGGTGACCTTCTTCACCTTTGTGGCGGAGGAGGTGCGCCAAGTCTTAGCGCAACTGGGCTACCGCTCTCTGAAGGAGGTGATTGGACGGGTGGATCTGCTCTGTCCGCGGGCCGATGCGGTTCTGCAGAAGACCCAATCCTTGAACTTGGAGTGTCTGCTGCGAACTCCCCCCGGTTTTGATCCCAACACCCTGCCCGACTGGTTGGAGCATGAGCCGGTGCATTCCAACGGCCCGGTGCTGGATGAGCAGATCCTGGCTCAGCCGGAGGTGCAGAAGGCGGTGGAAACCTGCGGCACGGCCACGGTGGAGATCCCTATCGCCAACACCGACCGCTGCGTAGGCGGGCGCATTGCCGGAACCTTGGCCCGCTTGTACGGAGATACCGGCTTCGCCCAACAGGGGGGGCAGTTGGATCTGCGCTTTGTCGGCAGCGCCGGCCAGAGCTTTGGCGCTTTTACACTGGCGGGGATGCGCCTGACCCTGACAGGAGAAGCGAATGACTACGTGGGCAAGAGCATGTGTGGCGGCGAGATCGTCATCCTGGCTCCCCCTGAGGCGCCCCGCGATCCGGCGGAAAATGTAATCCTGGGCAACACCTGTTTGTACGGGGCCACGGGCGGATCCCTGTTTGCCAACGGCCAGGCGGGGGAACGCTTTGCGGTGCGCAACTCGGGAGCGCAGGCGGTGATCGAGGGATCCGGCGACCACTGCTGCGAGTACATGACCGGTGGGGTGGTGGTGGTGCTGGGGCGGGTGGGCCGCAACCTGGGAGCGGGGATGACCGGCGGCCTGGCCTATGTGCTGGATGAGGAGGGCAACTTCCCCGCCAAGGTCAACGGGGAGATCGTGCGCATTCAGCGGGTGCAGACAGCAGCAGCAGAGGCACAACTGAAGAGCCTGATCCAAGAGCACTATCGCCGCACCCATTCCCCCAAAGCGGAGCGCATTCTGCAAAATTGGGAATCCTATTTGCCTCTGTTTTGGCAGGTGATCCCGCCTTCGGAGGAGGGCAGCGAGCTGACGGATCCCTTGCGATCCCAGCCGCTGGCAGTGGAGTCTTAAGGATCTCTCAGAGCCTGCCGGTAACACTTCTTATCCCCACGACGGCCAGAGAGGCTGGTAAACTGCGAGAGTATACCTGGCCTTTTCATCCGCTTTAAATCACTATGAGTCCCAGTTTGCAAGCTGCTCAAACTCAAGCGCGAGTGCCCACCGAGACCATCCTGACGCCGCGCTTCTACACCACCGATTTCGAGGCCATCGGCAAAATGGGCTTAGGGGATCGAGAGGCCGATTTCCGGGCCATCCTGCAGGAGTTTCGCGCCGACTACAACCGCCATCACTTCGTCCGGGGTGAGGAGTTCAACCAAGACTGGGAAAGCCGCCTGGATCCGCAGGCGCGCCGGTTGTTTGTGGAGTTCTTGGAGCGCTCCTGTACAGCCGAGTTCTCCGGTTTTCTCCTCTACAAGGAGCTGTCGCGCAAGCTAAAAGAGACCAACCCCGTTTTGGCCGAGTGCTTTGCCCTGATGAGCCGCGATGAGGCCCGCCATGCCGGCTTTCTGAACCGCGCCATGGGCGACTTCAACATGGCCTTCGACCTGAGCTTTCTCACTAAGCACAAGTCTTACACCTATTTCGCGCCGCGTTTCATCTTCTATGCCACCTATCTCTCGGAGAAGATTGGCTACTGGCGCTACATTCTCATCTACCGCCACCTGGAGGCCCACCCCGAGGATCGCGTTTACCCGATCTTCAACTTCTTCAAGAACTGGTGCCAGGACGAGAACCGCCACGGCGATTTCTTCGCGCTGATGCTTCTGAGCCAGCCCAGGCTGCTGCAGGGGTGGGTGGCCAAGCTGTGGTGCCGTTTCTTCTTGCTGTCGGTGTTCGCCACTATGTACCTCAACGATGTGGGAGAGCGCCCGGATTTCTACCGCCTCATTGGGCTGGATCCCCATACTTATGACATGGAGGTAATCTACAAGACCAACCGCGAGGCGGCCAAGGTGTTCCCGGTGGTGTTGGATGTGGAAAACCCTGAGTTTGTGCGGCGGCTGCAAAAGTGCGTGGCCAACAACGCTAAGCTGAGGGAGATTGCCCGGGGATCCGGCCCCTTCAAGGGTTTGCGCAAGCTGCCCCTCTACTTGGATAACTTCTATCAGTTTTTGCGGCTGTTCCTCCTGAAACCTCGGAAAGCTGGCTTCTACCTGTGGGAGCAGCCGGAGCCCCGTTTTGAAGGAACGGCTGTTTCTGCTTGAGCCGTCTTGCCCTCAGCTTGGTACCCGTACAGCCTCATAGGTCAGCCATGAACATTGCCGCTGAGATTACGCCGCTCTTTTTGCTGGGAACGCTGGCCTTTTTGGGTTGGGGCTTCTGGAGAGCCCGTCGGCGGGGATCCTTAGCCGTTTGGGTGTGGTTACAGGGATCCCTGCTCTTGTTGCCGTGGGTGGTTTTCCTGGGGCTGCTGCTGCTGGGGATCTACCTCAATTTTGCAGGCTTCCTGGTGTTGCTGTTGGTCTTTACAGGGCTTTACATTGCCGTGGGGCGCAAGACCCGCCAGTTGGCCCAGCAGGAGCTGCAGGCCCGTCGCGAGCAGTTGGCTCGTCTGGAAGAGCAGGGGGAAGCCCCTTCGGCAGGGGAGGCGCCTTTGGAAGCGCCTGCGGTTCTGCAGCGGATCTCGGCTGAGGATCTGCAGGCCATTCAGTCTATTTTCGGCCTCGATACCTTTTTCGTCACCGAGACCGTCCCCTATGGGGAAGGGGCGATTTTTAAGGGCAACCTGCGCCAGGAGGCGGAGGTGGTGGTACCCCTGCTGGTGGAGAAGCTCAAAGAGCAGGTGGGCAGTCGCTACCAGCTCTTTTTGGTGGAGGATCCGGCGGAAAAGCCGGCGGTGGTGGTCTTGCCGGATCCCATCGTCAATTACCGCGCTTCCGTGGGGGCGCAGATCCTGGCGGGGGCGTTGCTGGTCTTCAGCTTCGTCGCCACGTTGGAGGTGGGGGCCAATCTCTTGGGCTTCCGGCTGTTGGATGCGCCGGGGCGCTGGGTGGAAGCCCTGCCGGTGGCAGCCGGGATCTTCGCCATCTTGCTGGTGCACGAGACCGGACACCGCTGGATGGCGGGCAAGTACGGCGTGCGCCTCAGCCCTGCTTTTGTTATCCCCAGCTTGGGCATCGGCACGCTGGGATCCCTAAACCGCATCCAATCGCCGGTGCCCAGCCGCAAGGCCCTCTTCGACATTGCCTTTGCCGGCCCGGCAGCGAGCGGGATCCTGTCGCTGCTGGTGCTCTTGGCTGGCCTGAAGCTCTCCGGCTCCGAGGGTCTGTATGTGCCCACGGAGATCTTCCGCAGCTCCATCCTGGTAGGCACCCTAGCGCGGCTGGTGCTGGGATCCCAGTTGCAGGCGGAGCTGGTTCCCATTCATCCTTTTGTTGCCGTGGGCTGGATTGGCCTGGCAATCACCGCCTTGAGCCTGCTGCCGGCAGGGCAGCTGGACGGGGGTCGCATTGTGCAGGCGGTGTACGGGCGGAAGACGGCGGCCCGCGCCACCTTCATCACCCTGATTGCCTTGGCGGTGGCGGCCATCAGCAACGTCTTGGCCCTCTACTGGGCGCTGCTGATCCTGTTCATCGCCCGCGAGCCAGAGCGTCCACCGCAGGATGAGATTACTGAAACCGACGGTCAGCGGGATGCTTTGGCATTGCTGGCCCTCTTTTTGATGGTCATGACCCTGTTGCCGATTGCTCCGGCCTTGGCGGGCTTTCTCAATTTCCCCAACGGCTGATGGGGTAGAGGCCCAGGATCCGCCGGCGAGAGGAGCTCACTGTGTCTGGACCGGGGAAAGGCTTTGGCCTAGGCAGAGCTGGAAAGGACAGAGGAGAGCACCTGCAGCGTCTGTTGGCCCAAGCCGTTCGCCATCACCAGGCAGGGCAATGGCCACAGGCTGTCTCACTTTACCAGCAGGTGCTGCAAGCCCAGCCCACCCACCCCGAGGCACTGCACCTCTTGGGGGTCTGTCGGCAGCAACAGGGATCCCTGGACGACGCGATTGCCCTGATCCGGCAGGCCCTTGCCCACCAGCCCTGGTTTCCCGACGCCCACTTTAATTTGGGAATTGTTCTCAAGCAGGCGGGGCAGCTGGCGGAGGCGAAAACTCACCTGCAACTGGCCCTAGAGCAGGGGGGGCCGGACGCGGAAGTTTTGTACCAGCTGGGGCTAGTGCTGCGGCAGCAGGGGGATTTGGAGGCGGCCCTTGTCCCCTTGGGACAGGCCCTGGAGCTGCAGCCGGACTTTGCCGATGCCGCCTACACCCTGGCCATCCTGCTGCGGGATTGTGGCCGGGAGGAGGAAGCGGCGGAGCTGTTCTACCAACTCTGGCAAGCGGATCCCGCCGACTTGGCCGCGGCCCTGGGCTGGTGTGTTAGCCAGTTGCCCTTGCTGTACGCCTCGGCAGACCAAGTTTCCGTGGCTCGGGAGCGCTACCGCCAAGCCCTACAACAGGTGAAGGGCCGCTGGGAACACCTGCCGCGGGATCCGATAACCCTGGAGCGAGCAGCTGCCGGGATCGGCTCCGTCCAACCCTTCTTTTTGCCCTACCAAGGCCAGAACGACCGCGATCTGCAGCAGCTCTACGGATCCTTGGTGAGGGATGTGATGGCGGCCCGCTATCCCCAGCCCTCCGTCCTCTGGCAGCGACATCCTGGCCGAGTGCGGGTGGGCATTGTCTCCGGCCTGTTTCGGGATCACTCCGTTTGGAAGATCCTGACTCGCGGCTGGGTAGAAGCCCTGGATCGTGCTCAAGTGGCCCTCTACGGCTTCCACACCTCGGTCATCCAAGATGAGGTCACGTGCTCCCTGCCCCCTCGTTTTGAGCACTTTGTGGCCGGATCCCGCAGCATAGAAGAATGGCAAGCGGCTATTCGAGAGCATGACTCTAGTCAATAATAAGCTCAACTATACTGAAAATAATGTATAATATGTTCAGTACGGATTACTACCAGTTGATCTTTCTGTTTACTTTCGAGTCTGCCAACATGGTAGCCAAAGCAAAGCAGAAAATTGGTAGTAAGACGACACGGAAACTGCGCTTTGGGTATTCTACTCAAAGGTTTGCGGGATACCGCCATTCTGTTTGGACTCCGTCCCGCTAACGCGAATGGAAACAAACAGAATGCTATCGCTGCATAGTTGAACAGTGATGTTCAGCAGTGTTCAGCGTAAATGTATCAGGCACAGCTGGATGTGCTCCTCTACCCGGAAGTGGGCATTGACCCGGTCTGTGCCCAACTGGCCGCCCTCCGCTTGGCGCCGGTACAGGCGATGGCCTGGGGCCACCCGCAAACTTCTGGCCTGCCGACAATAGACGTTTTCCTCAGCAGCGAGCTGATGGAGCCGCCGGACGGGGCCGGCCATTACACCGAGCAGCTCCTGCCCCTGCCTGGCATCGGCACCTACTATATTCCCCTAGAAGTTGACCCCGCCCCTGTGGACTGGCGAGCTTGGGGGGTGGATCCCGACAGGGTGCTTTACCTCTGCGCCCAATCCCTATTCAAGTACTTACCTCAGTACGACGAGGTGTTCCCCCGCATCGCCCGGGAAGTGGGGAAGTGTCAATTTCTATTTTTGCGGGGCCGCCTCTCCCAAGGGATCCGCGAGCGCTTTTGGCAGCGGCTGCGACGAGCCTTTCAGGCCTATGACCTAGCTGCCGAAGAGTATGTGGTGCTCCTACCGGAACTCTCGCCTGCAGAATATGCCGCCTACAACGCCCTGGGGGATATTTACCTGGATAGCCTCGGCTGGTCAGGGGGCAACACCACCCTGGAAGCCCTGCCCCACGGCCTGCCCATCGTCACCTTGCCCGGATCCCTGCTGCGGGGCCGCCACACCTACGCCATCCTGCAGCAGATGGGGATCCTGGATACCATCGCCCACACCCTCGATGAATACGTCCAGATTGCCAGTCAGTTGGGCTTGGATCCAGAGTGGCGAGAGCAAATGGGCCAGCAGGTGAAAGCACGTCAAGATCGCGTCTACCGGGATCCCGCGCCGATCCGCGCTCTGGAAAAGTGGTTGCGAAGCCTGAAGACCTGAGGGGGCAGTTTGGGTGAAAGGATAAACGGGCGAGTGTTGTCCTCTTGAAGGGATCCCGGACAGATGGCAGGATAGGCGGGGTTGTCTTGCCGGGCTTTGCCCATGTCTTCTGAGTCTGCTCCCGGTCAGTTCCCCAGGCCGGAAAACGCCCCCGACAACTTGCCCTCCCTTTCAACGCGCCTGAAAGAGATTGCCGTGGTATTCCTGCGGCTGGGATCCCTGGGTTTCGGCGGCCCCCAAGCCCACATCGCCATGCAACACGATGAGGCGGTGATCCGGCGGGGCTGGATGAGCCAGGAACAATTTACCGAAGGGGTGGGCCTATGTGAAATGTTGCCAGGGCCAGCTTCTACCCAGATGGGGATCTATGTCGGCTATGTGCGGGCAGGCTGGTTGGGGGCGGTGCTGGCGGGGATTTGCTTCATTGCCCCTGCTTTTGTGATCGAGGTGATTTTTTCTTGGCTTTACTTTCGCTTTCAGGGGGTGCCGCAGCTAGAGGGGATGTTTTTTGGGGTGGCCCCGGTGGTGATCGCCATTATCCTGGCCTTTTGCTGGAAACTGGGCCGTAAAGCTGTGAAGGATTGGAGCCGGGGGCTGATCGCGGTGGCGGCCTTTGCCCTGCTGCTGATTGGGGGGGTGAATATCCTGTTGCTGTTCGGGCTGGCGGCTCTGGTGGGGCTGCTGCTGTATGGGCCCAAAAAAGGCCCACTATCGGGGATCCCGATTTTACTCCCTTGGCCAGTATTGACGTTGGCCCAGACGGTAGTGGCCACGGTTCCACCGGAAACCCTTATCCTGAGCAGCTTTTGGGGTCTGGAGCGGATTGGTGCCTATTTCTGGCCTTTGACCTTGTTTTTCCTGAAAGTAGGCGGCGCCATCTTCGGGGGAGGGCTGGTGATCATCCCCTTCATCGCCGACGAGGTGGTGGATCAGTTGGGCTGGTTGACGCCGACAGAGTTCTTGGATGGGGTGGCCATTGGGCAATTTACTCCTGGCCCGGTGGTGCTGACGGCAGCCTTTATCGGCTACAAGGTGGCAGGGGTGCTGGGGGCCCTGACGGCAACAGTGGCCATCTTTGCCCCTTCTTTTGCCTTTATTTTGCTGGCAGCTCCGGTTCTGTTGCGCATACGGCACAATGCTTGGGTGAAGGGATCCCTGCAGGCAATTACCCCAACGGCCCTGGGGGCTGTTGCTGCGGCTACAGTGCCCTTGGCCCAAAATGCGCTGCTACAACAAACAACTCCCGCTTCGCTGGTGGCTTTGGGGATCGGGGTAGCGGCCTTCATTGCCTTGATGCGCTTTCGCCAGCCCACTTGGCTGTTGGTGTTGATGGGAGGGGGGGCGGGTTTGCTGGCCCGAGGTCTGCTGGCCTAAAGGTTTTGCTCCCTGGCCCTGCTTTCTCCTTGGGGGTGAGGGAATGACCCTGATTCAGCCTGATGGCCACGGCACTAACTGGCTTGGGCCAGCCCTTCCTCAGAGGGATCCCTGCCTTCCAGGCGACAAAACAGTTGCCGCATGAGCAGCTCCCGTTGGCCAAGAGACAGGTGAGGGGCAAGGGTGCCGGGAAAGTGGGGCATGGCTAGGGTAACACGATCCAACAGGTCGGCGCGGCGGTGTTGTTGCTGGATGGCCCAAGCCCGCTGCACAAGGTCTGAAGCTGTTTCCAGCTCCAGCCCTGCCTGCTCGGCCAACCAAGCTGCTAATCGTTCTAGGTCGGGATCATAGCGCAGCCGGTACATGTAGATCAGCATGCCGATCCCAAGCACTAGGCCCAAGGCGCTGGCCACGTAGGCAGCCTTGATGGCAGTTCCCGGCAGATAGGCCACCGCCGACACGCGCAAGATTTCGTAGGGGATGCGGATCAGGCTATAGCCGACAACATAGGTCCAAACCCAAGTGCCATCTTTGAGTTTGGGAAAGCGCCAGAACATTCCCATCAAGAGGGCAAATAGAAGCAGGTTGAGGACGCTTTCGTAAAAAAAGATGGGGTGAAAAAACTCAAATTGGCTGTATTCCGGCTCGCGGGCTTGGGGAGGAATGTACACCCGCAGCGGCCAAGGGCTGTCGGGAGGAATAGGGGCACCGTAGGCCTCAGAGTTGAAAAAGTTGCCCCAGCGCCCGATGGCTTGGCCCAAAATCAACCCCGGCGTGAGCACATCGGCGTACTTCCAGCCGTTGATCCCGGTGGTGCGGCAATAGAGGTAAAGGGCAAGCGCGCCGGCCAACACCCCACCGTGGATGATGAGACCCCCCTGCCAAATGGCAAAGGCCGAGAGGGGGTTGTCTTGGAACTCTGACCAGTGGGTGAGGACGTAGTAGAGGCGGGCGCCCAGAAACCCAGATATTACCAACCACAGGGCCAGTAGCTCCACTCGTTCACTGGCTTTGCCAGGCTCTTTCTCTAGATGACGAGATTCTGCCAACGCTTTGGTCAAGATCAAGCCGACCAACACGGCCACTGCCATCAATAGGCCATACCAGCGTAGGCCCAGCCCTCCCACCAGCGGGGTGCCGGGGGGAAAGCGGAAGACAAATTCTCCAGGTGAGCTGAAGGTAAGGCCCAACAGCCCTGCACTCCATAGGTTCATCGACAACACGCTCTGCACCCCAAAATTGCTCAACTCAGTTCCACCAGTCGGCTTTATCAACCTCACCCGCTTGGGTTAGCGGGACGGAGTCCCTTCCGGGCTCTTCTCCCCTATCCCCGGCAGCCATTCACAGGCTCCAACAGGGATCCATTCTCCCCGATCCTGAAGCAGCGCCAGTCCTCGTTCCCGGTTGACCCGATCCTACAGGCCCGTCACGGGCAAGATTCCACCCTAGAGCCCATACCTTTACCAAAAAGCTAGGTCCAAAGCCCTGCCCTTCCAGGACGGCTTTTGCCCTGTTAGACCTGCGATAAGATACACCCACGCTGGTCAGAGATGCCAAACTCCTCAAGGCCACTCCAGCGCAGTACCAAGCCTTCGATGACGGAGTACACCGGCCAAGTGGTGGGGCTAGATGGGGGCGACAGCAGTGGGCAAGCTGTGCCGTGTCTCCAGTCTTTGCGTTGTACCGAAAGGAGATGGAGGATGTCAACTGGACAGGGGTGTGGATCCCGGATGGGTTGCAGTTGGTATCCATTGCTCCTGAGGCCAAGGCGGTGATGCAACACTGTTATGGCGGCTACACCACCAACCTGACTCTGGAGGAGTTCATCCGCCCCGAAAACTACCTGGTTCATACCCTGGAAGGACAACCGCTCCCGGTAGGGCCGGTGCGCACTTTGATCCCTCACCCATATGCCTGGAGTTTCCCCCCTAAGATCAGCTGGGCTTTTGGGGGAGCAACGGCTACTACATGGGCGGTGAACCCTGGGCCGAAGAACGCTACAGCAATCTATAGAGGCTCTGAAATTTTGCGCTCCTTTAGCAGGGATCCCTCGAAGTTCTTTGCCGCTATCTGCCGTTTTGGCCGCAAACTGAAGAGAGCACCTTGGTTGCCGTTGCTGCGAACGCCTGAGGTGCCTGTGTCTTTAGATCTCAAAGAAAGCTTAAATAGCAAAGCTCAAAAGATCCATTGGACTCCATTCCGCTTACGCAAACACTAGAAATCATGGGATCCCGTTCACCGCGTCCAGCCCGGCCCATCCGTTCCGGCCGCTATCCGGCCAAAGAGCTGTGCAGCCAGTGCGGCCTCTGCGATACCCGCTACGTGGCCCACGTCAAAGAAGCCTGTGCCTTCTTGAACCAGCAACTGACCCAGTTGGAAGAACAGACCCACGGGCGATCCCGGGAATCGCTGCGCTCAGGATCCCTCGCCGTCACTGATACCGATTACTTCGGTGTCTACGAGGCAATGTTTACGGCCCGCAAGCGGGATCCGATCCCGGGGGCCCAGTGGACGGGCATTGTCAGCAGCATTGGCATGAAGGCCCTCACCACTGGCTTGGTGGAAGGGGTGGTGTGCGTGCAGGCGGATGAGCGGGATCGCTTTCAGCCACGGCCCATCCTGGCCCGTACCCCCGAAGCGGTCTGGGCGGCGCGAGTTAACAAGCCAACTCTTTCTCCCAACTTGTCTGTGTTGGAGCAGGTGGAGCAAAGCGGCCTCAAGCGCCTATTGGTGATCGGGGTGGGCTGCCAAATTCAGGCTTTGCGGGCGGTGGAAAAAAAACTGGGCCTGGAGAAGCTGTACGTGTTGGGCACGCCCTGTGTGGACAATGTCAGCCGTGCCGGGCTGCAAAAGTTTCTAGAAACCACCAGCCGCTCCCCACAGACGGTGGTGCACTACGAGTTTATGCAAGACTTCCACATCCACTTCAAACACGAAGATGGCTCGGTGGAAAAGGTGCCCTTCTTCGGCCTCAAGACCAAAGAACTCAAGGACGTGTTTGCCCCCTCCTGCCTCAGTTGTTTTGACTATGTGAATGCTCTGGCAGATCTGGTGGTGGGCTACATGGGATCCCCCTTGGGCTGGCAGTGGCTGCTGGTGCGCAATCAGCGGGGGCAAGAGCTGTTGGACTTAGTCTGGGAGGAGCTGGAAACCCAACCGGTGATCTCGCAGGGATCCCGGAGGGCGGCAGTGCAGCAGGGGATCCCTGCCTACGACCAAGCCCTGAGTTTGCCAATGTGGCTGGCTCGCCTCTTGGGGGCGGCAATCCAGCGCTTTGGGCCGCGCGGCCTGGAATATGCCCGCTTCTCCATCGATTCCCACTTCACCCGCAACTACCTCTATGTGCGCCGCCACTATCCCCAGAAGTTGGAGCAGCACGTGCCCCCCTTTGCCCGGCGGATTGTGGAGCAGTACCAACTCCCGCAAGACTGAGGCTCAGCAGTAGCGGATCCCAGCTTCCGCCCAGCGATCGATAGCCTGACCTATGCGCTCGCAATCGGCAATTAGGCTAATCCGCACGTAGCCCTCTCCTCCCTCTCCAAAAGCGCTGCCGGGGGTTACGACCACGCCTGTAGATTCCAGCACCCGCAGGGCAAACTCCGTCGATCCCTCAGGGGTGCCGTCGGCAGCGCGGGGGGTAGGGATCCAGAGATACATCGTCGCCCGTGGCGGCTCGATCCGCCAGCCCAACTCCGCTAGGCGGCCGATCAGATAGTCGCGCCGGCGGCGGTAGCGCTCTTGTACCTGCTCCAGGTAGCTATCCGGCAGGCGCAGGGCAGTTTCGGCGGCCTTTTGGATGGCGGCAAAAATGCCGTAGTCGAGATTGGTTTTCAGGGTGCGCAAGCTCTGGATGATCTGGCGATTGCCCACCACAAATCCCACCCGCCAGCCGGCCATGTTGTAGGTTTTGGAGAGGGTGTGGAACTCCACTGCCAAGTCCTTGGCCCCTGGGATCTGCAGCAGGCTGGTGGGCCGGTAGCCGTCAAAAGCCAACTCGGCATAGCACAGGTCGTGCACCAGGATGAGATCGTAGCGGCGGGCAAACTCCACCACCTCCTCAAAAAAAGAGCGGGGCGCAACTGCCGCCGTCGGGTTGTTGGGGTAGTTAAAGTAGAGCACCCGCGCTTGCTGGGCCACTTCCGGCGGTATTTCTTGCAGATCGATCAACCACCCCTTCTGCGGGCGCAGCATCATCGGGTAGATCTGCCCGCCGGCAATCATGGGGCCGCGAAAATGGGCTGGATAGGCAGGGCTGGGCACCAACACCAGATCTCCGGGATCCACATAGGCCAGAGCCAGGTGGGTCAGCCCCTCTTTGGATCCCAGCAAAGGCAGCGCCTCTCCATTGGGATCCAGCTCCACCCCGTAGCGGCGCCAGTACCAATCCGTGATCGCCTGGCGGAAGCTGGCCGTGCCCTCAAAGGGCGGGTAGCCGTGGTGGGCGGGATCCGCAATGGCCGCCTGCGCCGCCTCCACCACCGGCTGTGGGGTGGGACCATCGGGGTTGCCCATGCCCAGATCGATCAAATCCAACCCCTGCTGGCGGGCGCGGGCCTTCAGCTCATCCAAGCGGGCGAAGACATAGGCGGGCAGCTTGTTCAGCCGCTGGGCAGGAACGAGAGCGCGGTTCATGGCAAGAATGGGGAAGGGGCACAGCCGGTGCCTGATGGGAGGATAGGTACCTAACTTACCGCCAGACCTGCATCCAAAGCAATGATCGAGATTGGCGGCTTTGGGCATCCGGGATCCCGAACAGCTAGGATAGATATCCCAAGTTATCGACGAGCCAACAGTGCCCCTACCTCTTGTGGCCATTGTGGGCCGCCCCAACGTGGGCAAATCCACCCTCGTCAACCGCATGGCGGGGGTGCGTTCAGCCATTGTGCACGATGAGCCCGGCGTGACCCGGGATCGCCTGTACCAGGAGGTGGAGTGGAACGGGCGCCGCTTGCGGGTGGTGGACACCGGCGGCCTGGTTTTTGGCGACGACAGCGAATTTCTGCCCCACATTCGCCAGCAAGCGATGGCAGCCATGGCCGAGGCGCAGGCCGTGATCTTCGTGGTGGATGGCCGAGAGGGACTGACACCCGCCGATGTAGAAGTGGCCGATTGGCTGCGCAAACAACCCCTGCCGGTGGTGGTGGCCGTAAACAAGTGCGAGTCGGGGCAGATGGGCCTGGCTCAGGCAGCAGCCTTTTGGGAGCTGGGGCTGGGGGATCCGATCCCCTGTTCCGGCATCCATGGCAATGGGGTAGCCGAGCTGTTGGAGGCGGTGCTGGCTCACTTGCCCGAAGTGACCGCAGAAGCCGCAGGCGAGCCAGATCCCATCGCCGTCTCGATTGTGGGACGGCCCAACGTCGGCAAATCCAGCCTGCTCAACCGCCTGGTAGGATCCGAGCGGGCCATCGTCAGCCCCATTTCCGGCACCACCCGCGATGCCATCGACACCGTGGTCACCTGGGAAGGGCAGCCCTATCGCCTCATCGATACCGCCGGCATCCGCAAAAAAAACCGCGTGCAGTACGGCATTGAGTTCTTCAGCATCAACCGGGCCTTCAAGGCCATCCAGCGCTCGGATGCAGTGCTGCTGGTGATCGATGCTTTGGAGGGGGTTACCGAACAGGATCAGAGGCTGGCCGGGCGCATCGAAGAAGAGGGCCGCGCCTGCGTTGTCGTCGTCAACAAGTGGGATGCAGTAGAAAACAAAGATACCCACACCATCAACGAGTTCACCCGCGAGATTCGCGACAGGCTTTACTTTATTGAATGGGCGCCGCTCCTGTTTGTCAGCGCCCTCACCGGGCAACGCACCCACAAAATCTTTGAGCAGGTGAATACCGTGGTGGCCGCCCACCGCAAACGGGTTCCCACCGCTGTGGTCAACGAAGTGCTCCAGGATGCTCTTGCCTGGCAATCGCCCCCCACCAACCGCCAGGGCAAGCAGGGCAGAATTTACTACGGCACACAGGTGGCGGATCGGCCCCCCACCTTTGTTCTGTTTGTCAACGATCCCGATTTGTTTAAGGATAACTACCGCCGCTTCCTGGAAAAGCACTTCCGGCAAAACCTGGACTTTACCGGTACCCCCATTCGCTTTCTCTGGCGCGGCAAATCCGAGCGCTTGGTTGGGCGGGCGGTGCGAAAATTGGAGAGATCCCTGACCTCTCGTTAGGCCCTCTGGTCTACTGAAAGCCTATGGCTGTGGATCCCAACGTCAAAACCCTGGTTGACAACCGTCGCGCCCGCTTCGAGTACGACATCTTGGAGACCTATGAGGCCGGGATCCAACTGACCGGCACAGAGGTGAAATCGATACGAGCGGGCAAAGCCAACCTGCAAGACGCTTTTGCCCTCTTTCGGGATGGGGAAGCATGGCTGCACAATCTGCACATCTCCCCCCATGACACCGCCAGCAAAGTGTTTAACCACGACCCTACCCGCCGCCGCAAGTTGCTGCTGCACCGCCGCGAGATCGACCGCCTACGGGGCTTGGTGGAACAAAAGGGCCTGACCGTGGTTCCCCTCAAGCTGGTGCTCAACCGCGGCTGGATCAAAGCCCATCTGGGCGTGGCCCGCGGCAAAAAGCTCCACGACAAGCGGCAGGCAATCAAAGAGCGGCAAACCCAGCGGGAGATTCAGCGGGAACTGAAGGAACGATAAATTTCTCCCTGAGCCCCTGCTGGCTTCCACGTCGTTTGCCAAGCGCCTTTTTGTATTCTCACATACAGCGATCTGCAGCGGGATCCCGATGATGGATGTAGTCTTCCGGCTTTGGATCCCTGTTCTGTTGGAGCTGCCTGTGAACTGGAATCTTACCCGCGCTTTTTCTCCCTTGAAAGGCTTGGCTGTTGGCCTATCGGTCGCCGCTCTACTGGGATCCACCCCCACAACAGCGCAAGAGACCTTCAAAGTGGGCATGGTGCTGGTGGGGCCGATGCAGGATGGCGGCTGGAGCCAGGCGCATGTGGAGGGCAGCGAATACGTCAAGGCCAAGTTGCCCGGTGTCGAGTTTGATTACCTGGATAAGGTGAACCCGGCGGATCGGCCCAATGTGCGCGCCTCCCAGGTGGCGGATGACATGATCGCCCGAGGTGCGAAGGTTATCATCTTTACTTCCGATGACCACAAAGACGATGCGATTGAAACGGCCCGCAAGCATCCTGAGATCGCAGTTATCCATGCTTCTGGGGACATGGCCTGGAAGGAAGGGAAAAATTACATCGATCTGCCCAACTTGGCCAACATCATGCCCCAGATGGAAGCGATGCGCATGGTGGCTGGCTGTGCTGCAGCCCTGGGCTCCGAAACCGGCAAAATTGGCCTATTGGGACCTCTGATCAACGATGAAACCCGCCGTTACGCTGCTGCTGCTTACTTGGGGGCCAAATACTGCTGGGAAACTTACCGAGATCGTCCTGAAGAGTTGCAGTTCCGGGTGACCTGGATTGGCTTCTGGTTCAACATTCCAGGGGTTACTTTGGATCCAAGCAAGGTTGCCGATGACTTTTACAACGGCGGCTTTGATGTGGTGATGTCAGGGTTGGATACACCGGAGGCGGCGGTGCAAGGCAAACGGGCTGCTGAGGCCGGAAAGCGAGTGCGCTACACCCACTACGGCCTGGCCAGCGGTTGTAACTTCGCGCCCGAAATTTGCCTGGGGGTTTCTTACTACAACTGGGGGCCTGGCTACAAGCAATTGATCGAGGCGGCTCGTGCGGGCACCTTCGAGAGCCAATTCCTACGTCCGCCCATCGACTGGTCAGACATCAACAACCCGGACACGTCTTCGGCGGGGTTCATCATGGGAGAAGCCCTGAAGCCGGAAGACAAGGCCAAGCTGGAGGAGTTTATTGCTGGCTTGGGGAATGGCAGCATTCAGCTCTTCAAGGGGCCACTCAACTTCCAAGATGGCACGCCCTTCTTGGCTGAGGGGGAAGTGGCCAGCGAGGTTGATATTTGGTATCTGGGCCAGTTGCTGCAGGGCATGGAGGGAGCCAGCAATTAGCGGAAGGCGTTCTAGGCTCCGGGGAGGGGGAAGAAGCGGTCGGTGGCTTTCACCCGCTGACACCAGGCTCGGATCTGAGGAAAGGGCTTGAGGTCAAACCCGCCCTGCTCCGCCACATGGGTGTAGGTGAAAAGGGCGAGATCGGCGATGGTGTAGCGGTTGCCCACAAAAAATGCTTTCCCCTGCAGGTGGCCTTCCATGATCTCCAAGGCCTCTGTTCCAGATTTCAAGTTCTGGGCGATCACGTCAGCATGGGCCTCTGCTTGGCCGGCCCGCACCCAGAAGCGAGTGGTGGCGATGTAGCGGGCAATGCGGGTTTGTTCAAAAAGCAACCACTTCAAAATCTCAGCCCGTTCCAACTTGTTTTGGCCGTAGAGGGGGGTGTCTTCTGCCAGGTAAACCAAGATCGCGGCGGACTCCGCCAAGACCGTTCCATCTTCCAGTTCCAAAGCCGGGATCTGGCCCAGGGGGTTCTTGGCCAGGTACTCGGGGCGGCGGTTTTCTCCGGCCCTGGAGTTGACTTCAACCGTCTCATAGGGGATCCCCAATTGCTTGAGGAGCAATTCCACTTTGTAGCAATTTCCGGAGGTTGGGATCCCGTACAGTCGCAACATTGTGGTTAACCTCAGCCCAAAGCACCTTACAAAGAACTTCGTCCTAACAACGCCAACGGCAACCCAATCAACAAAAACCCTCTGTCCCTAACACTTTTTTAGCAGCTTTGTTCTTCCAACTGATACATTTACGCTGAACACTGCTGAGCACTACTGCTCAACGGTGAAGCGATAGCATTCTGCCCGTTTCCGAACAGAAAGGCGGTATCCCGCAAAGCTCTGAGCATAACACCCAGAGCGCCTTGCCAATCTCGTGGTAGCCTGTGGTTGCACTTGGGGCATCTAAACACCTTTGCGCCACCCAACTTAGTGTGGATGTGCCCGCACTTGGTACAGGTTTTGCTGGTGTACGCCTCCGATACTTCCACGACGACCACGTTTTTCTTTTTGGCTTGAAACTTCAGGAACTGCTTGAACCGATAGTGCGCCCAGGTGAGCATCGCCCTCGCTGTCTTGCTACCAAACTTCCTCCCTGCCTTGGCAACCATCTTGGCTGACTCGAAAGTGGGGAGAAATATCAATCGGTAGTTATCCGTTAAGAACGCCGCTACCTTGCGATGGCACTCGGCCACCAAGTTTCTGATTCTCTCCCGCAAGCGAAACGCCGCCTGCCGCATTCGCCTACGCTTGAGCCTCGGCGCTTTGCTCAGCCTGGATTGCAGGTCGTCTAGGTGGTAGCACAGCCGAGTGATTCTACCAAAGTCCCCCTTGGCGATATCTACAAAACCTGCTCCATCAAACCCTGTGAAGAAGCTTCTTACTCCAGGGTCAAGCGCAATCACCCCCTTCGCTAACGAACACTGCTCGTTCACGGGCCCAGGAAAGATGGCATACCATCTGTCTTTCACCCGCATTAGTTCAGTCCCACGTGCCCATTCTCTGGGCATCTCCTCGGATGCACGGAACGCCAAGCCTCGGGTGAGTTTCGGATACCACGTCCCATTGCGAAAGTTGCCGGCGTTGAATTGCAGCGTATGCGACCCGTCCCGCACACTGCGAAACCTCGCGTCTTTGCTTCGGCGAAACGCCAACCACGCCTCGACGACCGCGTTCTGCTTGATGTGGCAGGGGGCGTCCTTCACCCACTGCGGCAAGTCCGATTGCAGGATAATATTCCGCAGCTTTTCTGGGGTTTTAGTAGTGCCATGCTGACGCTGATAGGCAATCGCTTGGTTGTAGCAGTACCGGCACGCCGCTTGCCACCGCTTCCAAACTTTAGCCAGCGCCAGCTCTGGATAAATCCGTATCTTTCTCGATTGCAGCCCGATATTTTCTGAGTCCGTAGAGCCGACTGCTGAAGCAGTGCAGGATGGTGAGGATATCCTCAACCAGTTCCTGTTGGGGAGAAAGGTGATCGTCATCGAGAACCAAGATTTCGCACCCGTATTGACGGCAGTACCATTCAACGAACTCAAATCCAAACCGGCAGAGTCGATCCCGATGAGCGACCACAATTGTTCCGACATCTCCTGTACGAACTCGCTCCAATAAGGCAAGGAACTTTGGTCTTTTGAAGTCGAGACCGCCGCCAATCTCTCCGACCACTTCGGCTCCAGGATAGAGGCTAACCAGTTTTGCAATCTGTCTCTCCAAGTCTGGCTTCTGCCCTCGGCTGCTGACTCGGGCGTACAAAACGACTCGTTTGACTTTTCTTGGCGTTTTGATGTAGCTGTCGAGGTCATACCTTCTCGCCCTACCGGATGGTGTGCGTATTGCCTTGATCCAACCTTTCTGTTCCCATCGCCTCAAAGTGTGGAGACATACCCCGAAATAGTCCGCCGCTTCTCTCGGTTTCACATACCTAGCCATACTAAGCAGCCATGCTGAACATACTATACGTTATTTCCAGTATAGTCCAGCATATCATTGACTAGAGTCATGCTCCTGCATCTGCCGGCGGTATTCCCGCCCAAAGGCTTGCAGCAACCCTTCTGCATGGGAAAGAGGCCCTGCTTCATAGGCACGGGATCCCACCCCTTGCTGGGTGAGCTCGCACAGGTGCCAATCCTGTCGATTGGTGCGATCCCACAATTCCACCACCTCGCTGGGATCAAAACCATCCAGCGCCAAGGTCTCCGGCTCAAACAGCCAATCGCAGACAACCCGCGTCCGGTCGGATCCCTGGGGCCACAGAGTGTGGGTCATGACATAGTCCGGCTGCAGGCTCAAGAATAGATTGGGCATAAGGGTGTAGTAGTAGGCCCGCCGTTGGTTCTCGCCTCGCACGGTGGAGATCAGGGGCAAGCTGCGTTGGCCACTCATGTTTAGGCTGGTCACATCTGGATTGAGCAACATGTAGCCGCCCAAAAAGGGGCCTTCCATCAGGTCGTTGCGACCGCTGCGAGCCGGCGAAAGACGGGCCAATTCCGGGTGAATGAGGGGGCAGTGGTAGCACTCAGAGTAGTTTTCAAACAGCAATTTCCAGTTGGCCTGAACGTTGTATTCAATACGATGACCTCGCCGCAGAGCGGACAGGTTCCACTCTCGGAAACGACCTTGCAATGGGGCAAAAACCTCATCGAAGGGCTGAGGATTGCGGCTGAGGTTGACCCAGACGAAGCCTTCCCATTCTGCCAAGGCAGCGGAGTGGAGGGGATAATCTTCACGGCGAAAGTCTTCCACCTCGTGCATCTGGGGAGCCGCCAACAATTGTCCATCCAGCCCATAGCGCCAGGCGTGGTAGGGGCAAGGGATCCCATCGGCAAAATGGCCTTGGAGCTCGCTGCAGAGTCGGGTTCCTCGATGGCGACAGTGGTTGAAGAAGGCATGGGCTTGCCCCTTGGGATCCCGTACCAGGATCAGGCTTTCCCTGAGCACCTGCACCTGCAAAAAGTCTCCAGGTTGGGCCAGATCGGCACTGCGCCCCACGCAGAACCACTGCCGATAAAAAATCCGCTCGATCTCCGCCTCAAAACGGCTGGAGGAGACGTAGTAGTGGCCCGGCAGGGTGCGGGCGCCGGGTTGAACAGTAGCGGGATAGAAAGCGGTCATGGGGCAAAGCAGCGATAAGAAAAACTGCTGTGGGACTCCAGAGGCTTTGCTATCCAAGCTAACGCAGGGATCCCATCCGGCATCTATTCCAAGCAGATCCAAGGCATTTTTAAGGCATTTTTGCAGCATTCCCCCCAGGCACGCCGTGCTGCTCGCGCAAATACCCCAGTCTCCTACCCACAAGGGGAGAGGGGGGCATAAGAACTCCGTCCTGCTGACGCAAATGGCTTATTCCCGCTAGGGGGACGTAGCGCTGTAGCCCAAGTCGCGCAGAAGGTGCTCAGAGCGCCGCCAGTGGGGCCGCACCTTGACAAACAGCTCCAGGTACACCTTGCCCAGGATCAGCTTTTGAATCTGCAGGCGGGCTGCCTGGCCGATCTGCTTGAGCCTTTCCCCTCCTTTGCCAATGAGGATCCCCTTTTGCGAGTCCCGCTCTACATAGAGGGTGGCCAAGATGCGGGTGACGTTGGGGGTTTCTTCCACCTGGTCGATGGTCACGGCCACGGAATGGGGCACTTCCTCGCGGGTCTGCAGCAGCACCTGTTCTCGGATCAGCTCCGCCATGATGAACCGCTCCGGCTGATCCGTCACCAGATCCGGCGGGTAGTAGTAGGGGCCGGTGGGCAGCAGATCGATGGTGGCTTGGATCAGGGGTGTCAAACTGCTGGGATCCAAGGCAGACACCCAAACGACAGGAGCGCCGGGGCGCAGGGCTTGGTAGCTCTCTTGGTGAGCTTGGCGCACGGCAGCATCCCGAGGAAGCAGATCCGCTTTGTTGCAGACGATCAGGCAGGGGGAAGCAGCAGGGATCCGCTCGGCAATAAAAGCATCCCCGCGTCCTGCCGGCACCGATCCATCCACCACGAAGAGGATCACGTCCACAGCGGCAATGGCTGCCTGGGCGTTGTGTACCAAGATTTCCCCCAGGCGGTGGTGGGGTTTGTGGATGCCAGGGGTATCCACCCAGATGATCTGGGCTTGGGGTAGGGAGAGGATCCCCTGTAGGCGGTTGCGGGTGGTCTGGGCCACGGGAGAGGTGATGGCAATCTTTTGTCCCACCAGGGCGTTGAGTAGGGTGGACTTGCCCACATTGGGCCGCCCGATCAGCCCCACAAACCCCGACTTAAACCCTGGCGGGGCAGCCGGGATCGCAGACAGTTCCCCACTGCTGACACGACCGGGCGCCGATTCCCCTTCTGCTGCAGCAGCGGAGGACTCTGTCCCGCCGTCGCCAATGGATCCCTGTCCCTCAGGGGAGGGATCCCTCCCGTCTGGAGGAGAGTGGGAAGATCCGGCGCTCTGCTCTCGTAGCTCTTCTAAAGGCTCTGTCCCGCTGTCGCGAGAGGAAGCTGGGGATGGGGAGGGTCGGGATCCCTGCAGGACGGCCAGCTTGAAGTTGTAGTTCTCCACCATGCCTGGGATCAAAAACAGGTCAATCAACTGCCCAATGCCCAACAGGCCAAAGGTGAACAGCCAGAGAACGCCTGTGCCGGTCTTGCCCAGGTAGAGGCGATGGACGCCACAGATCCCGAAGATGCCCAACGCCCAGAGGATATAGGCAGTACCGACAGACTTGGGTTCAGCGGGGGGCAGCAGGTAGCGAGAACTCATGGGGATTTGACGAGATAACTTTGAGCGGGTACTCCAAGTCTAAGTCTGTCATCTCCTGGCCTGGACGGGCAGAAGAGAACCGGCGTGATCTCTGCAAGCAAGCTGGGATCCCTTCACGGCCATAACTTTCACCCAACCTCTAGCGGATAGAGTAGGCTGCTGAGGCGGCAGGCAACTGCAAGGATAGGGATCCCAGCGGGGCCAAGGTGGTGCCGGGGTAGTAAAAAGCGAGGATTTGCGCCGCGTTAAACCCCTGCCGAGCCAGGGTATAGGAGCCGTACTGGCTCAAGCCCACCCCATGGCCGAAGCCGCCACCGATGAAGCGATAGCCTGCCAATCGCTCCCCTTGTTTCAGAGGCTCTATCCGAAACAGGGTGCTGTACAGGCGAGGAAAAGCCAAGCGTACCTGATCCTTGCGCAAAAGAATCGAGCGGATCCCTTCTGCCGTCTGCAAGTCCAATTGCATCACCTGCACCCGGCCACTGGCGGAGCGCTCCAGGATCTGCATCCCCGCGATGCTGCTCCAGGTGGGCATCGGGATCCCTAGGTAGTCTTGGCCGGCCCGAAACTGGGTGTTCAGCTCCTCCAAAGATAGGGAGAACTCCCAGCGGAATAGGCGGGATACTCCTGCTTCGTTGAAGCCCTCTCGCTGGGCCAAAAACGCCTGGAAGCTGCTCTCCTGCCGCAAATCCAAGGGCTTACCCGGTTGATGGGCAATATCCGCTTGCCGGCGCAGGTAGGGGCGCGGATCCCCGTCCCAAACATCTTCAAAGGCCGCCGAGATGCCGCCATTGGTAGAGGAATAGACAGCATCCACCAGCTCGCCATTGTAGGTGAGCACCAGGCCACTGGTTTGGCGAATGGCCTCGTCAGCCCGCGGGTGGGTTCCGGTCAATCCCTTGTAAACCTGGCAGTGGGTATTGGCACAGAGCTGATAATCGTCAACCTGAAAGCGGTGGAGGTTCTTGAGGGCGTAGGTGCGCGCCAGGATCGCCTGGGCAGCCATGGCGGCAAAGGGAGCCCCTGGCCCCACCTCGTGGGGAACTACCCCCCGCAAATAGGTTTCCAGGGGCACGGCGTTGACTACGGTGTAGCTGCCGTAGGCATTGGGCTGAAAGGTGATGGATCCGGCATAGTAGTGGTCGTTCACCCGTAGATAGCCGGCATCAGAGGTCACCCTGAGGCGGGTGCGGTGGTAGCGAAAGTGTTCATGGATCCAGCTCAGCTCCGCCCGTTCTCGCCGCTCCTGCACCTCGAGCCGCACATGGGGGATCCCTTCTTTCTGGGCATACTGCTGAATCTGGGCCAGTTGTTGCGGGGTGTAGGCGCGGTTGGCCCACACCTGCCATTCTTGCGGCTGGGCGATCTCGGTGCTGATGCCCAGAGACTGCCAATGGTTGGCATTGGCCTCGGCACTCTCAAAGCTTTTGTGGCTGCTGAGGATTAGACGGTATACGGTTTCCGGGGTGGTCAGGGCGCGATTGACAATGCCGATGCTGACCCGAGGCGTTCGCTGGGTCTGGGTGCTGCCGTCTGCTTGAGGGAATTCCAGGGTGAGAAGGGATCCCGTCGGCGCCGCCAGCTCCACTTGATCCGTCTCAGAACGGCCAAAGCGTTGCAAAATGCCTATATGCAGGATTGGGTTTTCGGGGGTGGCCGCCGTGGCAAAGGTCTCTTCGCCAACGCCGGTCGCGTCGGCGGCATGGAGCGCCAAGGCCGTCAGCAACAGGCCCAAGCCGGAAATGAGGGTGCTCTGCTTGCAGGACGAAGTCCTTGAAAACCGGCGAGGTTTGGCAGTGGGAGGCTGACAACTGGCCATGGCCGCTTTATCCTAAAACACACCCTGTCGATTTTACCCGCATCTTTTCTGGCCCACCTGCAGTGGTCGCGTTAGCGGTGCGGAGCACCATGGATGCTTTTCCTCGCATGTCTGTTCCCGACGACGGGTTCCCAATCGCCACGGCGGGACGCCGCCCCTCTTTGCACAAGGGATCCGGCTGGAGGCTGGGCTGGGATCCCACCCGTTCCCCTTTTGTTGCCCTGGTGGGGGGAGAAGCCTGGGCGCTGGAGCTCACTCAGGAGGAGTGGCAAGCGTTTGTGCAGGGGGTGCAGCGCCTGCAGCAGGATATGGAGGCCATCGCCTCCCAACTGATGGCGGAGGAGGGCATTACGCTGGAGCAGACTTGCCCTGCTTTGACGTTGATTGCCAGCGGCAGCGCCACCGCCTGGGGCCTCTACGTGCAATTGCATCAAGGCCGGCGCGGAGAAGGTTTTTGGCCTGCTGATGTTGTCCCTGAGCTATGCCAGGCCCTCGCCCAATGCTTTCAGGAAGCTCTCTAGCCCCCTGAAGCCTGCAGTCTGGATCCCTGCCCAGGGTTTTTGGGGCGAAGCTACAACCCCTTGATTCCCTTCAGCGCCTGAGAGAACCGATGGATCTGCACCATCTGCACACTTACATTCGTCCCCAACAGCTTGAGGACTTGACCGCCTGGGATCCCGGCTGGAACTGGCTGGCCGGGGGGACTTGGCTCTTCTCACAGCCGCAACCCCACCTGCGGGGACTGATCGATTTGCATCCTCTGGACTGGAACGAGCTGGAAATCAGTGCAGAAGGGTTAAAACTGGGGGCAACCTGTACCTTCCAGCAACTGTTGCAATACGATTGGCCACCCCATTGGCCAGGGATCCGCGCCCTGTGCGAGGGAATGGCGTCTTTGGCCTCTTTTAAGGTGGCCCACTTGGCAACGATAGGGGGAAATCTCTGCCTGGCCCTGAGTGTCGGTGTCGTAGCACCCGTGTTGATCGCCCTTGAGGCCACCTACACGCTGATCGATCTGCAGGGATCCCTGCGCCACATCCCCGCTCAGGACTTTCAAACCGGCCCCCAACAAACTCTGCTGCAGCCGGGGGAAGCCTTGCGATCCATCTGGATCCCGGCCCAACGGCTGCGCGGCCCCAGCACCTTTCAGCGGCTCGGCATCACCCAAACGGATCCCGCCTTGGTGATCGTCGCTGGATCCCGCGATCCCGACTCAGGCGATTATCGCTTCGGACTCAATGCTGCCCTTTCACCCCCACAACTGGTGCGGCTGGGATCCCGGCCCAATCCAGAACACCTTCCCCAACTTTTGGCAGAGCAAGCCCACGGCTGGATCGCGGATTTTCGGGCCAGCGCCCTTTACCGCCAACGCATGAGTGAGGTATTGATTCGCCGCTGTATAGACATCTTGGGCTAATCGGGGTATTGCCCCATCCCAACAGGGGGCTGAGAACAACGTACTCATCCTGCCAAAGCTCCCGCCGCTCTGAAAGTAAAGGTTTTAGGCGTGGGTCAGTGCCCCAGTTTGAATCGAAATGACCATAAGTCTGACATTCCCGTCCATAGGATTGAGATAGCCACAGGCAAAAATTCATCTGTTGCTGTTCCAAAAATGGGTAACACATAAAAAGTTTGGGGCAGTAGCAACTGGCAGTGTCACCCCATAGACAGCCGCGAAAACAGTTCACAGTGAACTCAGATTTATCTGGCCTTAAAACTTGAAGCCAGTTTACAAAAAATTTACCTACAGTTGATATCCAGTGGGGTTTTGGATTCAGGAGTTCACATGATTTGATGAGGAAAGTTTTGGGTCTGCGAAGGGTAACCTGAGACCAAGAAAAGGCTTGAATACCAGGGCAAGATCCTTCGGGTTTAGCCGGGTGCCTGATTTCTCCCAAAGTGGGGCTGAGGCTGTCATGAATCGGTTTTCCCTTCATGAAGTCTATCTCAGGAGAATCCTTTTCCGTCTGGCCACTGCGGCTCCTCGTGGCATGACATTGATCGAGTTGCTGGTGGTCATTGTGATTGTCGGTACTCTCTGCGCGGTGGCCATTCCCAACCTGCTTAACCACATTCGCCGTTCCAGAGTTGCTGAAGCCCAAACAGCTTTGGCGACCATTGGCCGCGCTTCAGAAATCTTCCGCATGGATTTTACGGTTTATCCTTCCAGCTACGCCGATATTCAATTCGGAGGGATCCAAGGGGATCGTTATCTGCAAGATCCCTGGCAAGCCCCCAACTATCGTCTCCCCGAAGTTGTTCCTCCCACTCCTGGCCCAGCTGGCATGCGTTGGATGACGGAGTCTCACACCTACACAGCTGCTGGTGGGAATCCCCTGCGCTGTGACATCGGCCTTGGGGATCGCCAGCAAGAGGTTTTGGTCTCCGGCTACAACCTACACAACTCCTGCAACCTCTATCGTTGACCTACCCAGCCAGGAGTCTGGCGGCTTGAGGAAGCGGGACTGGGCGGACTTGAACCGCCGACCTAGCGCTTAGGAGGCGCTTGCTCTATCCATCTGAGCTACAGCCCCTTGTCGAACATCCTACTGCTCTTAGCCCCCATCTCAGATTACAGCCCTTTTGCAGATGAGGTGATACCCGACCAGTTCTCATCATGCCCCAACTGGGTCTGGCGTTATCGGTTGTGTTGTTGACATTGACCTGCTAGACATCTTCTGTGATGCTAAGAAGTGTTAAGCTAAGGACTTGGATCCCAAACCGAGGTCAGCCCTATGGAATCCCTTTCTGATCCCTTCGTCAATCCCCCCATTTACTCTGCCATCGCCTTATTCAGCTTTTTTGCTGTTATCTTTGGCATCATTTTCAAGGACAATTTGGAATACCAGGTGGCCCTTTGGCAGCTCAACCGGGATAGCCAAGCGCAAATTCGCTACCGCACTCCTGGGGTGATCCTCACCTACAGTCTCTGCTGCCTGTTTACCTCTGGGTTTGTGGCCGCGTGTCTGAACGTGTTTGGCCTGTCTATGGCCTTGGCCGCCTGCGTCGGTGGGATCCTAGTGTTGAGCACGGCAGGCTTGGTGTGGTGGCAGTTGGGATCCCTGATGGCTCTGTTGGCTGCCGGTGGATCCCAGGCCATCGATATTGACTCTTACGGAGCAGGGGCCATTTTGGATTCTGAGGCGGCAGCACCCCCCGAGGGAGAATAGGATCTTGGAGTAGTCTTACCCCATGCCCTGGTCTAGCTGGATCAGCTGGATCCAGAAGAGCGTGCCTACAGAGTAGAGAAAGCTTAAGAAGTTTCTGGCCAACTTGTTAAAACGAGAGAACAAGTGCCAGCTCAGCTTTTGAAAAACGCCTCTTTCTGTAAAAAATTACAAATTATAGTCATTCCAAACTAGGTTGTGTTGATCTTTCATTTGAGCCAAAAGAGAGCACTGACGAGATAGAGAAAACTCAAGAAGTTCCTGGCCAATTTGTCAAAACGAGAACATAGATGCCGGTACTGCTTTAACTTATGAAAAAAGCATTCGATTAAATGCCTCTCTTGATACAGATGCTTGTCATAATGCCGCTGCGTCTTTCTA
>NZ_JBSSBV010000025.1:0-38348 GCF_054059115.1 Thermostichus sp. MS-CIW-26 | reverse complement strand
TAAACAGAAAGATCAACTGGTAGTAATCCGTACTGAACATATTATACATTATTTTCAGTATAGTTGAGCTTATTATTGACTAGAGTCATGCTCTGTTCTCTAAAAGGCTAAGGGATCCCTGGGCCTCGCGATCTGGAGTAGCAGCGGGCTATCCTTCAACTGCTTACAAAGCAGTGAAGAAATCTGGCCTAAATGGGATGTGGCCCATCCAAAGCCCTGGGATTGCCGTTGGGATCCTGTTCACCCCTGGGGATGACATCCCCCCTGGCAGGATAGGAACTCCAGAGCAGGGGATGTATGATGCCTAGCACGGCTTTTTCGGAGCAATCGCAGAGAAAGCTGTACCGACAGGTTGTCCTGGGGATCAGCCAGGGCATGTAAAGGGGAAAGTCCGGTGCAAATCCGGCGCTGTGCCGCAACTGTGATGGGCTTGGGCTAGACCCATGCCCTCAGTCAGGATGCCCGCCTGCGGTTTTGGCTCGCATTTCTTCCGCGTCGCACGGAATCAGGAGCTTCAAGAAAGAAAATGAATCCCATTCTAGGTCTCAGCCTGGCGCTGGGGGGTCTTGTTTTGGGGATCCCAGCGTGGGCGCAGCCGGCAGCTTCCCCGCCCTCAGCTCAAGAGGTTTTGGAAACCGGCGTTAGCGCCGAGATTTTAAATCAACCCGTCACCACGCCTTTTCGTCGCCCCGGCTTGCTGCGGGATTCTTCCCGCCCGGTTTACGTCATTACCCGCCAGCAAATTCGAGAGCAAGGGGCAAGAACGGTTCAGGAGGCCCTGCGCTACCTGCCCGGGATCCTCAGCGACGGCACGGCGGGAACCCAGTTGGGAGCCCTTAGCTCCCAGTTTATGCGGGGAGGACGAACGGCCCAGGTGTTGGTGCTCTTGGATGGCCGCCCCATTAACGACCTGGGCTTTTTTGGCGGGTTCGATCTGTCTCAGATCACTACAGATGTGGTCGAGCGTATTGAGATCTCTCCAGGTGGGGGCTCCACCTTATACGGCTCCGATGCCGTTGGCGGGGTCATCAACATCGTGACGCTGGATCCAAAGCCGGGATCCGAGACCGTGCTGGAAGCGGCTATCGGCAGCTACGGCCTCAATGAGCAAGGGATCCAGAACCGCGGCCAGGTGCAGGATCTGGGCTGGGTGGTCAGCTATCGCCGTCTGCAGAGCAACAACGACTTTCCCTTTGAAATTAGGCGTTTGGGCAAAGCAGGCAGGCGGGAAAACTCGGCGGTGGAGTACCACAACCTACAAGCCAAACTCACCTGGCAACTGGCAGAAGGCCAGGTCCTAACCGGAAATGCCCTTTATCTCAATAAAGCGTTTCAGGTGCCCGGCAGCACCGAGTTTCCCTCCCCCGATGCAGTGCAAAACACCAACGACCTGCTGTTAGATCTCAGTTGGCTGTGGGATCAAGAGAGGGGATCCCTGCAAGCCAGGGTATTTTTTGACGACCTCAACTATCGCTTCAGCGCCCCACAAAGCCAGGGATCCCGGGATGAGATCCTGCGAACGGGGTGGGGATCCCAACTGCAATACACCTGGAAGGCTGCTGAAAACCTGGAGCTTACTCTAGGAGCGGATTACCGATCCATTTCAGCTCGCAACACCACCTTCTCCTTTGCCAGGGGATCCACCAATGTCAACTACGACAATACCGTGAACCAAGGGGCCCTCTTTGCCCGCCTGGATTACAAGCCACAGCCCAACTTTTATCTCAACTTAGGTGTTCGCCAAGATTCGAGCAATCTGGTCAACGGTTCGGCCACCTCTCCTGCCGCAGGGATCCGCTGGGTTTTGGCAGAAGGCACCACCCTGAGGGCCAATTATGCCGGCAGCTTTCGCACTCCCTTGATCTCAAACCTGTTCTTTCGGCTGCGCGGCTTTTTTGAAGTCGACGGCAACCCCAATTTGCAACCGGAGCGGGGAGAGAGTTTTGACATTGGCCTGGATCAGGCTTTGGGAGATTTTGGCCTACTGCGCTTGACCTTTGCCCATAACCGCATCCGCGATGGCATCACCTTTGTCAGCACCGGCCCGCGCAGGGGAACCTACGAAAACATTGAGCTCGTGGAATACACAGGCATAGAAGCAGCCCTGGATTTGCGATTGGGGGAAAACTGGACTCTTTTTGCCAACTACACCCTAAACGATCCCATCATCCGCTCGGCGCTGGATCCCAAAGCGGTTGGCAAACAGCTAGCCTTCGTGGGAGCAGACAGCTTCAACCTGGGCCTGAGCTACCGCGATGCAGAGGATCGGTATGCCTCAGTTTTCCTGCATCACATTGGCACTTTCTTTACCAACAACGCCAATACCCAATCTCTGCCCGGCTACACCAACCTGGCTCTGCGGGGAGGGATCCCAGTAGCAGAAAATCTCGCTCTAGAAGTGGGGGTTGATAACCTGCTGGATGAGCAATATGAGGTTTTCCCCGGCTACCCAGGAGTGGGTCGCACCGTTCGGCTCAATCTGAGAGGCCAATTTTAAAGGCTTAGCCATTTCGCTCACTGCTTGACCACTCGCTTAGATATTGAGATCATTTCCCCTTCTTCATCGCGCCCTTTACAGTCAAGTCTGGATTGCAAGTTATGCCGGTATCAAGCAGCTCTGTGTCTCAATCAACTTCCCAGTTGCCAGTTCAAGCTGGCAGCGCTGCTCAGCAACCCAGCGGTCATTATCTCTGGGTTTGCATCACCTGCGGATCTCGGTGGGTTAACGGCCAAAAAGAAGGGATTAGCAAGGGAGAAATGCTGCTGTCTGCCCTGCAATCTCAAACCCTCAATCCTCAACTGACCCTGAAGCCGGTTGCCTGTATGAGCGGCTGCAGCCATGCTTGTGTCGTTGCGTTGGCAGCACCTCAAAAGATGACCTATGTTTTTGGAGATCTGGATCCAAAAGATGTGGATCTCATTCTGCAGACAGCAGAGCTCTACCTCACCAAGCCAGATGGGATCCTACCCTGGGCCGAGCGCCCTCTCAAAAAAGGGGTGATTGCTCGTATTCCACCACTGCACTGAGGAGCTTTCTCATGGCCACTTTTACCCCCTGGATAACCCCCCTCCATCAAGCTTGGCAGGAAGTTTCTTTAACGGGTTGGACAACCCTTTATGAAGGGATCCCTGCCCATATTGACTGCTTGGGGCCGTTGCTCTACGAGCTGTTTCAAGAGCACTGGGCCGAGATCCAGGTGGGCCATGTGGCGGAAGGCGGGGTGCTGGAGCTGGCTTTCAAGAAACCTCCAGCTTTGTGCGTGCTCTACGATGGCTATCTAACCGTTGCCACCGAAACTTGGCACCTGCATTTGTGCCTGGAGGAGCACCAAGGCGGCCCCCATCGCAAGACCCCACCCGAGCTGCGCCGCAAAAGATTGGTTAGCCGTGCTGCTCTCTACCGGCGCCTCAATCCCCAAGGTCAGCCCCGCATGTGGGGGATCCAATTCTGGAATGGAGCAGAAGAGCCTTTGCTGCAGATTTTTCTGCCCAGCCCCTTTTTGGGGCCAGAGGAAGACTACCTGCCGGAAGGCAAAGCAGATTACCAAAAGCTTTCTCTTTACGAGCGCATCCGCGCCATCTATGTGGAGGGGAAAGAGCGGATCCCCTATGAGGATAACCCTCTTAAACGTCCCTACCTTGCCGTCTGTCGTTCCAGCCGTTGTTATCCTTCCCGCAACTACCAACCGGTTGTAGAAGCTCTGGAATCGGCTCTTCGAGAAGCCAACCTGGACGTACAGGTTATCACCTCAGGCTGCTTGGAAGTTTGCCAACAGGGGCCCGTGGTTTTTTACTCTGGGGATCGCACCTGGTACAAGCGGGTTACTCCCCAAGTAGCTCGGCAAATTGTTTTTGAGCATTTGCTTAATAGCTGTCCTCTGAAAGACCACCTTTTTCCAGGAGATTAAAGCATGATTGGCCTGCAATCGAGTGCTCAACCTATCCCCAGATCTTGCCGCTTGATCTCAGCCCCACTTTGGATACAAGCTGCTCAAGATTTGGCCCGAGGCTGGTTCTGGCCCAGCTTGTTTACCACCGTCGGCTGTCTCAGCAATATTGCTTATACATGTACCCTTCCTTTTGTAACTGTTGGTATTGTTGCAGGCACAACTTTAACCCGCCAAAGGGCAATCATTAGTGCTTTGATGATTTGGCTGGCCAACCAAATCTTTGGCTACACCTGGCACAACTATCCCCGCACTCCCGATTCGTTTGCCTGGGGGTTGGTGCTGGGGATCGGCACGGTGGGGGTTGCTCTTGCTGCCAGCTATCGCCCTTTGTTTTTCCAGTCCAAGACCCTTCGACCAAGGCAACTGCTGCTGAACTATCTCTGGATCCCGGCCATGCTCATCTTGGGGTTTCTGGCTTTTGAAGGGCTGATTTTGGCAGCCGGCCTGGTCTTGGGGGGAACGGAGGGCCTGACCCTGCCCATTCTGGGCAAAATCTGGCTGCACAACTGGCTGTGGACAGGACTTTGGATTGGGATCCACACCCTGCTGGTGTGGGACAGAGGACGTCGCCGGGTGTGGCTGGGAGAGGAGAAACTGCGGTGAGCTGCTCCCGTACAGGCCCTTCCCATCCCGTCAGCGGTGCGGAGCACTTTTGCAGTGATCTGGAACATCCCCAAGAGGGATCCAGGCCAAAATAGGGGCGACCTATGTGGGAGGGGATCCCTTTGCAACTCAGTCGCGTTAACAGTGAGGAGCATTCCTGCCATCCTCTGCTCTTGGCTTCCCAACGCCTCTTGCTGTTCAGCGGCAAGGGAGGAGTGGGCAAAACAACCTTGACCTGCGCGCTGGCTCGCCAACTGGCCCAGGTGGATCCCCAGCGCCGTCTGCTCCTGATGTCCACAGATCCCGCCCACTCGTTGGGGGACGTGCTGCAAATCTCGGTTACGGATGTGGCCCAACCCCTGCCGGATCGCCCCAATTTACAGGTGCGGGCTTTGCAAGCGGAGATTTTGTTGCAATCTTTTCGGCAAACCTATGGGCCGGCCCTGGAGCTCATTGCCGAGCGGGGCAGTTGGTTTGGCCGAGAGGATCTGCTGCCGATCTGGGATTTGGCGTGGCCGGGGGTGGATGAGCTGATGGCCATTCTGGAGGTCAACCGGCTGCTGGCTGGGGAGGAGGTGGATACGGTCATCCTGGATACGGCCCCCACCGGGCACACCCTGCGGCTGTTGGAGCTGCCCGACTTTTTGGATAATCTGCTGGCTGTGTTTGCCACCTTTCAGGCCAAGCATCGGGAGATCGCCCAAGCCCTGACAGGCACCTATCGACCGGATGAGGCGGATGCGTTTTTGGCCCAGTTGCAGAGGGAACTTGAGGGGGGCAAAGCCCGCTTGACCACTCCGGAGAGCACTTCTGCTTGGCTGGTGATGATCCCGGAGCAGTTGAGCGTGGCGGAAACCCGCCGCTTTTGTCAGCAACTGCAAAACCGCCGCGTGCCCATCGGCGGTCTTCTGGTCAATCAGGTGCTGCTTGCAAGAGAGAATAACAGCCAACCTTCGCTGCCCGCTGCTCTCTCCTCTCCTCTCTACTCGGCGCGGCAACAGGAACAGCGGCGCGTGCTCAAAGCCCTACAGGAGGAGCTGCCCGGATACTCTATCTGGGTCTGTCCTTATCAACTGCAGGAGCCGGTTGGGTTGGCGGCCCTAGATGGGCTGGTGCAGCAGCTTCGCCCCTTGCCAGAGGTGCTGCTGGAGTTGGAAGGGATCCCAGAGCAGAGAGCGGAGAGAGAGTCTCCCTTCTCTACCCTCTTCCCTTCCTTCAGGGGGATCCCGTCCCTACCGGATTTTTTGGCCCAAGGGATCCGACTGGTGTTGGTGGGGGGCAAAGGGGGTGTGGGCAAGACGACGGTGGCCGGGGCCCTGGCTTGGAACTTGGCCAAGCGCCATCCCGACAAGCAGCTGTTGCTGGTCTCCATCGATCCGGCTCACTCGCTGGGGGATCTGTTTCAGACGAAACTGGGTCAGGATCCCATTCCCCTGCTGCCCAACCTGCTGGGGCAGGAGATCGATGCGGCGGCGGTGCTGGAGCAATTCCGGCAGGATTACCTGGAGGAGGTGGCGGCCATCTTGGCAGGGGAGGGGACGGCAGGGGTGGAAGTCCAATACGACCCGCAGGCGTGGCGGCAACTGCTGCAGATGCCCCCACCCGGCTTGGATGAGGTGATGGCCCTGTTGAGTGTTCTCCGACAGGAGACGAGCGGGCAGTTCGACCTGGTGGTGCTGGACACGGCTCCCACAGGCCATCTCTTGCGGTTTCTGCAGATGCCCCAGGCTCTGGAAGGTTGGGTGAGCTTGGCCCTGAAGCTGTGGCTGAAATATCGGGATGTGGTGGGCAGGTCGGAATGGGCGCAGCGGATGCGGGAGCTCTTGGCCCAGGTGCGGCAGCTTCGGCAGCAGCTCCAGGATCCCCAGCTTGTCACCTTTATCCCCGTCTTTAACCCCGAGCAAGCAGTTCTGGCGGAAACCGAGCGTCTCTTGGCGGAACTGGATGCTTTGGGGATCCCTCATCCCTACGCCGTTCTCAATCGGGTGTGGTTGGAGGATTCTACCCCCTTTGGAGAGGCCCTCCGCCGTCGTCACCAGACTCTTCTGGCCCAGCTCCCCCAGCCATTTTCCCAGCAGGCCATCTTGACCATCCCCTTCCTACATCCTCCCAGCTTGGAGAATATCGGCTCCTACTTGTTCGCTCCTCAGGAGCCCTAACCTAGGGGTAGACCTTGCTCACCCAAGGAGTTATGGATCCCCATCTGGAAGAACGCGCCCGCGAGCTGCGCACCCTGCTGCAGAAGGCCAGCATTGCCTACTATGTCCACGATGCGCCCATCCTGGAAGACAGCGTTTACGACCGCCTCTACCGTGAGCTGCAAGAGCTGGAGCGGGCTTACCCTGAACTGGTCACCCCCGATAGCCCTACTCAGCGGGTGGGAGAAAAACCTGCAGAGCATTTTCCCACCGTCTTCCACCGCATCCCCCTCTACAGCTTGGAAAACGCTTTCAACCCAGAAGAACTGGAGGAGTGGCAAGAGCGTCTGCTGCGAGTTTTGGGCCGTGCCCCTGTTCCCGACAGCGGGACAGAGGGAGAGCTGGAGTATGTCTGTGAGCTGAAAATCGATGGTGCTGCCTTGGCCCTAACCTACATCAATGGTCTTTTGGAGCGGGGTGCTACTCGGGGGGACGGACAGGCCGGAGAGGACATCACCCCCAACGTGCGCGCCATTCGTTCGATTCCCCTGCGGCTGGCGACAGCAGATCCGCCTCCCGTTTTGGAGGTGCGGGGGGAAGTCTATCTGGCCCTAGCCGAGTTTGAACGGATCAACCAAGAGCGTCGTTCCGCTGGGGATCCCCCCTTTGCTAACCCGCGCAACTGTGCTGCCGGTACCCTGCGGCAGTTGGATAGCCGCGTTGTGGCCGCCCGCAAGCTCAGCTTCTTCGCCTACGCCCTCCACTGGCCGGAGGGATGGCCTGCCGGGGATCCCCCGCAAACCCAGTGGCAGTGTCTGCAGCAGCTCAAGGAATTGGGATTTCCAGTCAACCCCCTTTCCCAGGTCTGTCGGGGCTTGGGAGAAGTGATCCAGTTTTACGAGCGATGGCGGGGTGCCCAGCTCCCCTACGCCAGCGACGGGGTGGTGGTGAAATTGAACTCCTTGCGGCTGCAGGAGGAGGCCGGCTTTACGCAAAAATTTCCCCGCTGGGCCATTGCCCTCAAATACCCTGCCCAGGAAGTCCCCACCCGCATCCGCGCCATCGTGGCCAGCGTGGGCCGTACCGGCGCCGTCACTCCAGTGGCAGAGCTGGAGCCGGTTCCTTTGGCCGGCACCCTTGTCAGCCGCGCCAGCCTGCACAATGCCGATCGCCTGCGGGAGCTGGATGTGCACATCGGCGATACTGCCATCGTGCGCAAAGCCGGGGAGATCATCCCGGAGGTGGTCGGGATCCTAAAAGAATTGCGCCCTGCCGATGCCGTTCCCTACAGCCTGCCCAGCCAGTGCCCGGAATGCCACGCCCCTTTGGTTCGTCCGCCTGGCGAAGCCGTGACCCGCTGCCCCAACCCCGAGTGCCCGGCCAAGCTGCGGGGCCAATTGCAGCACTGGGCCAGCCGTGATGCTTTGGATATCGAAGGCTTAGGGGAAAAGCGGGCAGCCCAATTGGTGGAGAGCTTGGGGGTGCGCACCGTAGCCGATCTCTATCGCCTCACCCCAGAGCAGTTGCAGGGTTTGGAGGGAATGGGATCCCGCTCCAGCCAAAAGCTGGTGCAAGCCATTCAGCGCTCTCGTCAACAGCCCTGGGAACGAGTGCTCTACGGGCTGGGGATCCCCCATGTGGGGGTGGTCACCGCCCAGATTTTGGCCGGCCATTTTCCCACCCCTGAGCTTTTGGCCCAAGCCAGCGCAGAAACCATCGCTCAGATCTATGGGATAGGCGCGGAAGTGGCGGAAGCGGTGGTGGCCTGGTTTGCCGAGCCGGCCCATCGTCGCCTGTTGCAGGAGTTGCAGGCGCTAGGGATCCCCGCTCTTCCTCAGCAGGAGAACCCTGCCGTCTCCCAGATCCTGGCCGGGAAAAAATTCGTAATCACCGGCACCTTGCCCACCCTCTCCCGCCAGCAGGCCAAGGCTTGGATTGAGAGTCGGGGGGGCAAAGTCACCGCCAGCGTCAGCCGCCAAACCGACTACGTGGTGGTGGGCTCTGACCCCGGCTCCAAGCTGGAGCAAGCCCAACAACTGGGGATCCCCCTGCTGACCGAGGCTGAGCTGTTGGCGCTGGATCCCACCGGCGAATCCGGTGATCTGCATCCTTGACAGGGTGGATCCCGGAAAAACTTGGGTAGGGTGGGTTGTCTTAGCGGCAGGGATGATTTATGATTCAACCTTAGTGAGGAGTGGACGCCAATAGGGGGAAGCGAACGAAACACGGACAGTTCCTTCCCCTTTTTGGTTACAAAAAGGCGCGGCCACACCTCCAAAAAGTATCCAACTTAACTGAAGGATTCCTTTGCCAGTGCCAGATAAGTTCAACTATGATGGGATCAGCGGAGACGCATGTTTCCGTTCACTCCTCACACCATCTTCCGCTCGGCGTCAAGTCGAGCGGTTTTTCTATAAATCCGACCATTCCCGATAGCAGCGAAACGGCTCACCCCTTCCATTTCCAGTTTTCCTCCTTGTAAGACACTTGGGGAGAACCGAGGCTGTGGCGTTTGCACGGGTAGCGCAGAGCGCTGGAGAAGCTTATGGTCACTTTGAAGCAAGAATGAAACACCTCCGTTGCATTGCTTCCCAGCTCCCTTTTGAAGAGTGGGTGGTCGCGGAAGCGGCACGGAGCGCTTGGGAAGTGTCTCAATCCAGTTTGAAATGACTATATCTCCAGTCTTTCCAGTTGATCCCCATGGGAATCTCTTGGCACCCTGCCCCCTTGGGGATCCGGAAACAAGCCCTACGAGCCCAGTGGAGATGCTAGACTAGTAGGTCAGTGAGATTCCACCAACTTCGGCCTCCTTACGCTTTCGCAGCCAATTTGCGACTGGATTGGAAGGTTTAGTTTTCTTCTGGCTTTTGCCGGATTAGGATAGCCAAGAGCAAGCAGCAACGAGGATCCCATGGCCAAACATGACTCCCAACTACGGTGCTCCTTCTGCAATAAGTCACAGGATCAAGTGCGTAAGCTGATTGCGGGGCCAGGGGTCTACATCTGCGACGAGTGTGTGGAGCTCTGCAACGAGATTTTGGATGAGGAACTCTACGACGGCAACACTCCTCCTGCTGCCGCCCCTGCCACCAGTCGTCGCGAGACGCCCAAAAAACCTTCCCGCAGCCTGCCTTCTTTGGCGCAGTTGCCTAAGCCGCGCGAGATCATGCGCTATCTCGACCAGTACGTGATTGGCCAAGAAAAAGCCAAGAAGGTCTTGTCGGTGGCGGTTTACAACCACTACAAGCGTCTGGCTGCCAAGGCCAACCCCGGTAGCGTCGGAGTTTCGGAACTGGATGAGGTGGAGCTACAGAAGTCCAACATTTTGATCATTGGCCCCACTGGCTCCGGCAAAACCCTGCTGGCGGAAACCCTGGCTCGCATGTTGGATGTGCCTTTTGCGGTTGCAGATGCTACCACCCTTACGGAAGCTGGCTATGTGGGCGAGGATGTGGAAAACATCCTGTTGCGCCTGCTGCAGGTGGCGGACATGGACGTAGAAGAGGCCCAGCGCGGCATCATCTACATCGACGAAATCGACAAAATTGCCCGCAAAAGCGAGAACCCCTCCATTACCCGCGATGTCTCCGGCGAGGGGGTGCAGCAGGCTTTGTTGAAGATGCTGGAAGGGACAATAGCCAACGTGCCTCCCCAGGGAGGGCGCAAGCACCCCTATCAAGACTGCATTCAAATCGACACTTCCAACATCCTCTTCATTTGCGGGGGGGCTTTTGTTGGCCTGGAAAAAGTAATCGAGCAGCGCATTGGCAAGAAATCGATGGGCTTTATCAAGCCAGGGGAGCAATTGTCGGTTAGCCGCGAGCAACGTATGGCCAATGCCCTCAAGGCTTTGGAGCCTGAAGACTTGATCAAGTACGGCATGATTCCCGAATTCACGGGGCGGCTCCCGGTAGTGGCGACTTTGGATCCGCTGGATGAGAAGGCGCTGGAGGCGATCCTGACGCAGCCCAAAAACGCCATTCTCAAGCAGGCGCAGAAGCTGTTGCGCATGGACGGGGTGGAACTGGAGTTTGAACCTGCCGCCATTGCTGCCATTGCCAAAGAGGCTTATCGCCGCAAGACCGGGGCTCGCGCCCTGCGGGCCATTGTGGAAGAGCTAATGCTGGATGTGATGTACGAGGCACCCTCCCGCCGCGACCTAAAGCACATCCGCATCACCGCAGAGATGGTGGAGCGCCGTTCCACCCGCGAGCTGATTCCTCACCCCTCTACGCTGCCCAAGCCTGAGTCGGCCTAGAGTCGCGGCCCTTCCGATCCCTGCTGGATGAACTTATGATCTGTTCTTGAAAGAGGGGGCAGGAGATCCTATGGCAGGGACTGCGTTCCGCTGGCGCGAACGACAGCGGGTGGATCGTGAATATGCGGTAATTGGTCTGGGGCGCTTTGGTTCTAGCTTGGCTCTCACCTTGATGGAGCGAGGGCACAATGTCTTGGGGATCGACCGCAGCCGTGAGATCGTGCAGCGCCTGGCGGATCAGCTGACGCAGGTGGTGGCACTCGATTCCAGCGATGAAGATGCGCTGCGAGCGGTGGATATCCTCTCCTTCGACACGGTGGTGGTGGCCATTGGCAGCGATTTTGAGAGCAATTTGCTGACGACGGTGGCCCTGAAAAGTCTGGGGGTGCGCAATGTGGTCTGTAAGGCGTCGACCGAGCGGCAACGCTCTATTCTCCTGCGAGTGGGGGCAGATCGGGTGGTGTTGCCGGAGCAAGAGGCAGGGCGCCGTTTGGCTCAGGTGTTGACAGCACCGGGGATCCTAGATCAGCTAGAGCTGGAGCCGGGCTACAGCATTACGGAATTACAGGTGCCGGAGGCGTTGGTGGGCCATACGCTGGCGGAGTCGGATCTGCGTCGCCGCTTCGGCATCACGGTGCTGGTGGTGAAGCGAAAGCAATCGCTGGTGGTCTCTCCCCCCGCAGACTACCTGCTGGAAAAGGGGGATTTGCTGGTGGTTCTGGGGGCCAATACCAACATCTCGCGGCTGAATGAAATGTAGGGAGGGCTCCGATGAGAGAGGGCTCCGTCCCGCTTCCGCCAGAGGAGGGCTCTGAGCGCTTGGTTCCACCGGTACCATCCCGCGCCCGCCACCTGCCGACACCGGGCTCGGCATTGTCTCAGTCCTCTAGGGCCTTTGGGAATCGTCTGCAGTGGTTTTTCGGGGGGGACAGGCGTCGCCCGCTGCCGCCGCCATTGCGGCTGGTCACAGGGTTGGGGCTCTTGGCAGTGGTGGGAACTTTGGTGCTCATGTTGCCGGGGATCGGGCGTGGGGATCCCTTGAGCTGGAATGAAGCGCTGTTTACGGCCATGTCGGCCCTGAGCGTGACGGGGCTCTCGACGATTGTGGCGGCGGAGGATCTCACCCTGTTGGGCCAGATTGTGCTGCTGATCCTGATTCAGATTGGCGGGGTGGGCTTCATGGTGTTGGCGGTGGTGGTGTTTCAATTGATCGGGCGGCGCATTTCCCTCCTCAATCGCTTGGCGCTGTGCAATTCGCTGGGTCTAATCGATCCGGGGGCGATCTTGGAATTGACTCGGCGGGTGCTGCTGGGGGTCACCCTCATTGAGTTGGGGGGGGCTTTGCTGCTCTGGGTGCATTGGCGGGATCTCTATGGGCCGGAGCGGGCGGTTTTTCTGGCTATTTTTCACGCGGTGTCGGCCTTTTGTAATGCAGGATTTGACCTGTTTGGCCGGGAAGGGATCCCTACAGACGGTCTGTCGCTGGCGATTTTGGCCGGTCTGATTTTTATCGGCGGTTTGGGCATCCCAGTTTTGTCGGATTTGTTAACCTGGCCACGGGGCCACCGCCCCTCTCTGCACACCCGGATTACCCTGGGCGTGGTGGTGGTTTTACTCTGCACGGGCGGCATTGGCTTGTTTTTGGGAGAGAGCTTGCCCGGTGGATCCCTGCTGGAGGTGAGCTGGCCCCACCGCTTGGGCCTGACGTTTTTTCAGTCGGTTTCTGCCCGAACGGCTGGGTTTGCCGGGATCCCCATTGAGGATTTGACCCCGGCAAGCCAGTTGCTGTTGATGGCTCTCATGTTTATTGGGGCAGCGCCAGCTTCCATGGGGGGCGGCATGACCACCGGAACCTTTGCCGTGTTGGTGTTGGCCTTGTGGGGCTATGCCCGCGGTTTGCCCAGCGCTCAAATTGCCGGGCGCAGTTTGGATCCCTCCATGGTGCGCAAGGCGGCAGCGGTGTTGACGGTTTCTCTGTTTGTGGTATTGTTGGCGGCTTGGTTGATTTTGATAACCCACAGTAACAGTAGGTTGGATCCGGTGTTGTTTGAGGTGATCTCCGCCTTCGCCACCTGCGGCCTCTCGACAGGCTTTACCGGGGAGCTCAACTGGTTTGGCCAACTGATCATTGTGCTGGTGATGTTCTGGGGCCGGTTGGGGGCATTGACGATTGTCTTGGCCTTGGCTCAACAACAGCCCCGCCCGTTGGTAACCTACCCTGAAGAGTCGATCCTAATCGGTTAGTCCAGAACTGAGGAGAGAGCAGCCTCCGTTAGACTGAGTAAGGGATCCCTTCGTCCCTCTCGTTACCGGGAGCCATCCGTGTCCAAGTTCCTTTTAATTGGTTCTACTGAGCCCTTCAGCGGTAAGTCGGCTGCCATCTTGGGTTTGGCCAAGCATCTGCAGCAGCAAGGGATAAAAGTCACCTATGGGAAGCCCATCGGTTCTTGCGAGCGGGAAGATTGCTCGCTGGAAGGGGGCGATCCGGATATGCGCTTTGTGGCGGAGTCTCTGCGGCTGACGATGGATCAAATGCCGCCGATGCTGCTCCGGCTCAACGAAGAGGCTTTGCTGGCTCAAATGAAGCGAGCTCCCGGGGATCCAGCTCCAGAGTGCCCGGTTGCCCCTCTGTTGGAGTTTGTCCAGCGTTCCCCTGCCGATTTGGTGCTGCTGGAAGGCCCAGCCGATCTTTACGAGGGGGAATTGTTTGGCCTGTCGCTGGCCAAGATGGCCCAAGCCCTGGATGCTCCGGTACTGCTGATCAGTCGCTACCATTCCTCCTTGGCTGTTGATTCTCTTCTCTTTGTCCATCGTCAACTGGGATCCCGCTTGGCAGGCGTGCTGCTGAACGATGTGCCACCTGACCAAATGCAACCGGCAAAAACGATCATTCGGCCTTTTTTGGAGGGACACGGGATCCCGGTGCTGGGGATTTTGCCCTCCCATCGCATTTTGCGCAGCATCAGCGTTGGGGAGTTGGTGCGGCAACTGGATGCCGAGGTGCTCTGCTGTCCAGATCGGATGGACCTGATGGTTGAAGACATTGCGGTAGGGGCGATGAACGTCAACTCCGCCTTGAAGTACTTCCGTAAGCTGGATCACAAGGCGGTGATCACCGGCGGAGACCGCACCGATATTCAACTGGCCGCCCTGGAAACTTCCACCCTCTGCCTGATCTTGACCGGCAAGCTCCCTCTGGATCCCCGCATTCGGTCTCGAGCAGAAGAGCTGGAAGTGCCGATTCTCTCGGTGGATCTGGACACCTTCACCACCATCAACCGCATCGAACGGGTTTTTGGGCAGATTCGCCTGCACGAGGAGGTGAAAGTCCGCTGCATCCAAGAGCTAATGTCAGCGAATTTTGACTTTTCCCGTCTCTATGCTCATTTGGGCTTGACACAACCCCTAGTGTCGGCGGTAGGTGCATAAGAAAAGTTATTACTGGCTTCTCTATATTTGGTGTCTAAATAGATATTTCTTCGAGATTGAGCACTATATCTGATCAAGACGAAATAAGCTCAGTTTTGACGCGCTGGTCTCTAGTGTCTGATGCTTTCCAGTATCTGCAATGATTTCTGCAAAAAAACGCAGGGATCTATCGCCGGTTTGGCCTACTCACCGAATTCGAGAGATATCATGCGAGTATTCATCACCTCAACACACCACTCCTCCCCCAGATTTTCTGGGGGTTTTTGTTCGTACTGTTTTTAACCTTGTGCGTCAGTGTCACGTAAGCTGATGTTGACGGGGTTTATGCTGCTAATAGTGTGAAACAAAGCTTTTCTGAAGCTGAATACACTAAACAGTGGTGCCGGCACGCCCTTCTGCAATAAGATGCAGTGTCTGTTGTCGAGCCGGGATCCCAAATGTTGCCGTTAGCGCCGGATGAGCACCATGGCCAAGGTTTCACGGATGCACGGCCGCAAAGGAGCGGGCCCCAGCCGTCTGGTTGCCTGCCCCCACAGTGGCATCTTCACCGACGGGGGATGTTCTCCCAATCCGGGGCCAGGGGGATGGGCCGTGGTGGTGGTTCAAGATGATCGGGTTGTGGAAGAGTTTTGGGGAGGGGATCCCGATAGCACCAGCAACCGCATGGAGTTGACCGGCCTCATCCGGGCCTTGCAATATTGCCGCCACACCCAGGGCAACGGCGTAGATACCATCTACAGCGACTCCCACCTTTGCGTACAGACCTACAACGACTGGATGGATCGCTGGGCAGCGCAGGGGTGGCGGCGGCGCACCGGGCCGGTGGAAAACTTGGATCTGGTTCAGGAACTGTATCAACTAAAGCAGCAGTGCCCTCAGGTGCAGGTGGTTTGGATCCCAGCCCACCAAGGTCTGCGCTGGAACGAGTACGTGGATGGGTTGGTTGCCCAGGCTCGAGCCAGAGTGACCGTTCCTCCAGAAGTTAGGGGTTGAGGTTCCACACCGGCAGTGCGGGCACTGTGAAACTGGTTAGCAGCAAGATGCTTGCCAAGACTACAAGGCTGTTAGGCTTGGCTTGACTGCAAGGTGCAGAACTTCCTGGATGGTTTTAGCCATGCGCTCCCAGGTAAAAGACTTAACCCACTCTAAGCCTTTCCTGACTTTCTCAGCGCGCAACTTGGGATCCAGAACCTGAACCAGGGTATCCGACAAAGAGTCCTCTACATAAAATGCAGCTTCTCCTCCTACTTCCACTAAGGCAGAGTTGGGATAGATAATGACAGGGGTCCCACAGGCCATGGCCTCCAATACGGGTAGCCCGAATCCCTCATATGCACTTGGGTAAACCAGCGCCACGGCATTCTGGTAGGCTTGAACCAACTGCTGCAGATCTAGATAAGCATTCATAACAGGTTGCGGAGCTGCCGCCTGTCGATAAGCCTCTGGAGTCGACCAGGAATGAGTGCAAAGGACAGGGAAAGGCTTATAGGACCACTGCTGATAAGCTTCAAAAAATAACTCCTGTCGTTTGTAAGCGCCTTGGTGGCATCCAATCAGCAGCCAGTGCTTGGGAATAGCTGAGGGATCCGGCTTGAATACACTGGTGTCAACCCCAGGGTAAGCTACTACTGCCTCTTTGCCAGTTAGACGCAGCAAGTCACAGGCCGTGTTTTGGCTAACAGCTACAATGCGAGCGGCTGCTTCAAGGGCTGCGTGCTTTTGGCGCCACATGGGATCTGAGAGATCCCAACCCAGCACTTCTGGGATCATGTCATGGAGCAGGAGCACCTGCGGAATGTCAGAGGGCAGGTATGTATGGTAGGTGCTCATAAAAACATCAGCCCCTGACCAAATAAAAGCTTGTCTCAACTCAGGGTCATCCCAGCGGGCGTAGCTAAAGGGGTGACCCTGCATTCTCTCGACACCCTGGGGTAGCTCTCCTATGCCGCCCCGATCGTAGAAAGTAACGCGAATCCCAAAGCGGGGCAATTCTCGCAGTAGGTTGCGCCAAACCGTGGCAATACCACTTTGGGCAAATTGGAAGAACACTCCATCCACAAACAGGTGAAGACGCTCCCGCACCTCTACCACTAAGGGATCCCCGTATGCCCAGGGGAAAAAGGGCTGCAGGGAGCAGGGCTTTTCCGCTTTTTGCAACTCTTCCCAAGCTCTGACAGCTCCTTGATAGCCGTAGTAGGACTCCTTAAACTCCACCTGCTTTCGCAACACATAGGCATAGTGGTCAAACACTAAGCCCTCTGCTTCTGCTTGGTCTGCAGTCAAAACCTTCTTAGGAACCTGTCCATTTCGGGTTAATATGGGCGGCTCGTGAGTTTGCCACTCACACTCAGCGGGATCCCACCTCCAAACTCGCCACCACTCCATCTGAGGGTTGTTGCCCCACTTGCCTTTGTTGTCCAACACAAGATTGGGGCCCACAAAGTAGCGACAGTAGAACTGAGCTGCCTCTAAACTGGGGTCTGCTTCAAATCGTCGATGCACCCGTCGGATTTGTTCAGCTGTCCAAATCTCATCAGCATCCAACTGCCACAGCAAGCAGGGATAATCAGGCTGAGCTGCCCTGACCATTTCGATTTTGCCATCCCAAAACTGGCCATCAGGCTTCTGAACCAGCCGAACACGGGTATCCTTGGCCGCCAAGTCTCTCAAGTATTCAACTGTGCCATCTAAGCTGTGCCCTTGAGCATACTCCTCAGGGATCCGGCCACCGTTGGCCAAACTCCACCCTGTGTCATGCCGCAAGGCAGCAACGCCCTCAACCACCACCCATTGCCAGGGGATCCCTAGCTTATCCAACTCGCAGAGGGTGGAGTAGTGGCGCTCAATGTACGGCTCCCCGTCTAAAACAATGGTGAAGAAGTGAATGGGAAGAGTGGCTCTGCTGTCTTTAAAGATGGCAAAGCCTTTGCGGACATTTCCCCAGCAAATGAGTCGGTAGCCATAGCTGGAGAGCTCCGTCAAGCAACGGCTGTTCTTAAAAGCGAAGATGTCATCCAGGGCAATATACTTGGGGCGAGCGCCCTGTTCCAAAAAAGCTTGGAGGTCATACCAGCCCGTAAACTCGCCGCCGTCAATGAGAAGAAGGTCGGGGTTGGGAACTCGGCTTGCCCCATCCGTGGGAACAGACTTGAGTAAATCTTGTCCCTCCTGGTGCCATTCCAGAGCCTGCTCTCGGCTATAGGGGGCCCAGAAGCTGGAGCAAGATTTCAGCCATTCTTCCACCTCCTCCACTGTAGCGATCCTAGGTTGGGCAGCAGCGTGAATGGGGATACAGCGGGGATCCTTGCTTACCCTTCTAGCCAGCTCTTTGTAGCGCTCAGGATGAGCTTCTATGCTGTAGATGCGAACAGAGTTGGGAAGGGCGTAGCGCAAAACAGCTGTGGATCCTTCTCCACTACTGGCCCCTACCTCGACCACCACCCGCAGGGAGGGATCCCTGCAAATTTCTGCAAGAGCTGCTCCAAAAGGCTCATCTAGCCGGATTTCTGGTGGGATATACCACTCTGGCCAGGCGGAGTCGCCGTTCCGTTTCTGATTGACCCAGCGGCCATACGCAGCAGCAGCTTCTCGATGATAGAAGGAACTGGCTGTGGGTAAAAAGGCATCAGCCTCCTCCTGAGAGAGGTCACGAAGGTATTGAGTAACCTGAAATAGCCACAGGCGCGCCACTTCCTCGCCTGTCTGGGGATCGTAAAGAGAGTTGATAAAGGCATTTGGAGGCCAATCTTCTAGAATTTGCTTCAATACTAACCACACCCAATCCTCTTCCCCAGCTCTAGCGAAGCAGTCAAGGCTGTGCGCCAGCAGCTGAAGTCTATGGTGGTGGTGTACAGGAAGCTTTAGGGCTTCCTCCCGCATGCGTTCTGCAACAGGTTGATAGACAATCGACAGAACTTGCAAAAGTCGCTTTGTCTGTGGCCACAATAACCCTTCTAGAGATCCACCCCTGTACCTTTCTGCAAACTCAGGAGCGATGGAAAGAGCAATGGTCTCTAGGAGAATTGAGGGAATACTTTCTTGTTCGGCCTGGGCAAAAAAGGCAGAGTAGGATCCTTGCCAAAATAAAGTTCCCAGCTGTTCAAAGTTGGTGGCTTGCGTCACAGCTAATGACCCCCATTGATCTTCCTGCTAGAGAGAAGGAGTAGCTCTGCTTAAGCTCAAGCATAGCAAGGATTGCAACTTCTGGCAAAGGGAGAAGTGTCATTGCCTGGGGAAAAGCAACATGTACAGGAAAGCTTCAAGTTTGTTGCAGGAAATGTTCAACTGATAACTATTCCTGTCTTGGCTGCTATCGCCGCGGGGCAAGCATTTCGTGGACTTTGGTTCACCACAGCTCCTCCAGGCCGAGTTTGGGATCTTATTACGCTACAGCCTATTAAGAGGCTACAGGATACAGCTGTAAGCCTGCCTGTTCTGGACTCATCGGAATGGACTCATCGGAATCAAGCCTCAGAAACACGACGTTTTGTATCCCTTGATCTGTGAACAGGCCGTAGGTTTACTCACAATTTAGACTATCTTGTTAGACTATCTTGACTTGTGCTAGAGTGGGCTATTTTTTCACTTACAGAAATTTGGGTTTGCAGGCTCATGCCTAGATGCTACGATTGGCTATATCCACTAGCTGCTTAGGTAGCCGCCATGCAAGTCCAGCTTCATTCTCGGCTGCGCCCTCTCTCTCTGACGTTGATGGCGGTGGGGGGCTCTTGGCTCCTGGGATCCTGCCAACTCAGAGGGCCACAGGTACAGTTGCCCGACGATGTTCTGCCGGAAACCGCGCTGGTTCCCCAGTCGGCGCCCCTGGTGCTGACCTTTTCTACCCAACCGGAAGAATCTTTTCGCACTCACCCTGACCTTTTGGCCCAGTGGGAGAGCTGGACGGCAGAAGCTTTGGCTGAAACCGGCAAGGAATTCTCTCGGGAAGAGATGCAAGCTTGGGCTGGCGAGCAATTCACGATGGCAGTGGTGATCCCCAATCTGGTGCCCGGAGCTGCCGAGCCGGTGCCTGGGATCCTGTTTGGAGCCAGCACCCGCAACGCTGATTTGTCTGGGCAATTCTTGGCCCAGGTGCGGCAACAGGCAGCAGCAGAAGGGGCCAACTTCGAGCAGCGCCAGGAGCAGGGGGTCACCCTCTATGTGCAAACCAACGGGGAGCCGGGCGAGCGATGGGTAACTGCTGAGTTTGGCAACCGCTTTGTGGCAGTGGCCAACGACCCAAGGGTGATGCAGCAGGCGATTGCTGTGTATCGCGGCGAAGCAGAGCCGATTGGCCGCTCCGAAAGTTTCCGCACCGCTGTTGGCGATCTGTATAAGAGCGGCACGCTGGCCTTTGCCTACTTCAACTTCCAGGCTTTGCAGGAGGATCCCGAATCTTTCAAAGACTGGATGCAGGATCTGGATCCGGCGACGCTGGGATCCCTGCAACCCCTGCGCTCTTTGGCCATGGCTGCCCACTGGCAGGAGCAGGGCCTACGGCTGCGCATGTTGACCCAGACCGATCCGAAAACCCAGGTGCAGGGGGGGTGGCAACCGGCTCGCGGCGAACTTATTCAGCGGCTGCCCGGCAATGCCCTGGCGGTGCTGACCACCCAACAGATCGCCCAGCGCTGGCAAGCCGTTATGCCTGAGCTGGAGAAAGATCCGCCGGTCAAGGAGTCGTTAGAGGAGCTGCGGGCTGAGTTTCGCGCCAATACCCGTCTGGACTTGGAAAAAGATCTGCTGGCTTGGATGGATGGGGAGATGGCCCTGCTGGTGGCACCGGATGCCCAGGCCCATCCCCTGTTGCAGGGCATGGGAGCAGCCTTGGTGATCGAGACCAGCCAAAAAGACAAGGCCAACGCGGCCCTGACTCAGTTGGATCGGCTGGCCCAAGAATCGGGAGTAGGGGTAACGGAGGCGGGTGGACAGGTGACGTGGGCGGATCCCTTGTTTAACCGCCCGCTTTTGACCCGCGCCTGGGAAGGCAACTATTTGATCGTGACTAGCAGCACGGCGGCGCTGCAAACCCTCGCCCAACGCCAGGGCAATTTGCTTCCCCAAACCGAGCCGCTGAAAACCCTCTACGATCAGTTGCCCAAGCCCAACTACGGCTACTTTTTGCTGAATTGGCAAGGGATCCGAACAGTGCTGGAGGCCACACTACCGGGTGGTTTGGCAGGCTTGGAGCCGGAGGCCCGTGAGCTGCTGACCCGCATCGATGGGCTGGGGATTACCAGCTACCCTGCCGGGGATCACGCCTTTGGGGTGGAGCTGCTGGTTACTGTGCCACCAAAGCCCCAGCGATAAAACCGTGTCTCACGTTCTTCAGTCTTCCTAGGGGTTGGGGGTGAGGGCTATAGCCGAATTAGGCCATAGGTAAGGGCATAGCGAACCAGCTCGGTGCGGCTGCTGGTGCCTGTCTTGTTCAGCAGGCGGGTGACGTATTTTTCCACGTTGCGCACGCTGGTTTGCAGCTGCTTGGCAATCTCCTTGTTCATCAGCCCTTCTGCCACCTTCTCCAACACCTGTTGTTCCCGCGGCGTCAGCTCTACCTTAATGGGTGGGGGCAGGGGGGTGGGGGCAGAGGTCTGGGCAGGCGTGGCTGTGGCAAGGGTGCGCTCCGACAGCAGGGCGCGAATCGAGGCCAGCTCGCGGGCCACTACCTCCGAAGGGCTGGCAGCGCGGGATCGCTCAATGAGATTGGAGACGATGGCCACCAGCTCCTCCGGATCGAAGGGCTTGGGCAAATAGGCATCGACACCGGCCCGGTAACCCTGGATGCGGTCGGCGGTCATCCCCTTGGCGGTGAGGAACACCACCGGCAGATGGCTGTAGGGCTCGAGTTTTCGCAGTTGGGCCAAAAATTGATAGCCATCCATGCCCGGCATCATGATGTCGGAGATGATCAACTGAGGCTGGGCCGTGCTGAGCAGTTGCAGAGCCTGCTGGGCGTTGGCCGCCGGGATCACCTCAAAGCCGCTGTCCTCGAGGTAGGCTTGCACCGCTTCCCGTAAGCCGGGTTCATCATCTACTAGCAGAATGCGGGCTGCTGGACTGGCAGCAGGGGGTTCGGGTTTGGCTGGGGGAGAAGAGGCCATCTGCAGCTCCTGGGTAGCGTTCAAGCGTTTGGCGGCACCTGCCATCCCATATCTCTACAATCTTCCTACTAACCTGTGGGCAATCTCAGGCGAAAACAGGAGCCTTGGGGGGAGCTTTCCACCTGGAGATCTCCGCCCATCCGGGTGGCCAGGTCGCGGCTAATGGCCAACCCCAGCCCCTGCCCTGGCTTAGAAAGATCTGCCCGAAAAAAGGGATCGAAGATCCGCTCCAGGTTCTCAGGGTGGATGCCGGGGCCGTTGTCGCAGACGGCAACGAACACTTCCCGTTGCGAAGCAGTTGAGGGATCTTCACCCAGCTCCACCTTCAGCCGGATCTCACCTGGGGGCGGGGTGTACTTGCAAGCGTTGTCGATCAGGTTATCAAGCACCTGCCGCAGGGCACGCGGATCGGCTTGTACAGGGGGTAGGGAAGGGGGCAGGACGGCTTGAAAGTGGTGTCCCTGGGTTTCGGCCAAGGCTTGATAGATGGGGATCCACTCCCGCAGCAGGTCGGCCAAGGAGAGGGGCTGAAGCTGGAGGGGGGCCGGGATCCCGTCCAAACGCTCGAACTCCGCGAGCAGCTCCTGCAAATGCTTGCACTCCTGTTCAATGCTCAGGCCAATCCAGTGGTTGCGATCCTCTGGGGGCAAGCGTTTTTGCAATAACTTGGCCAGCGTGCTCAGGGCGGTGAGAGGATTGCGCATTTCGTGAAGCAAAGTGGAAAGCTGCTGGGCAGAAAGAGTGACCCCCTTAACCTTGGGTTCTCCGGCTCCGCAGACGGGTTCAGGCTCTGGATGGTGTTCAGCAACTTTTCTGGCTCTCGGCATGGATCCAATCCCTAGACTCTCCCGGCGCTGGCAGATCGATCCTAGCCCTACCTCCCCTGCAATCCGCCATATCAATCCTGAGACGCTATCGGGATCCCAACTGGGTGGCTTATAGCTGGCGGGGCAGGTAGATGTTGAGAATTTCCCCCCGACGGGCGCGATGGCGCACGGTGAGGTAGCCCCCCAAGGCGCGGAACAGAGTTTGGGTGACGGGAAGGCTGAGGCTCACTGCACCGGTATCCGGCTGCACGACCAACAACTGCCCAATCGCCTGAGGGGATTTGGGCTCTGAGGCAACAGTGGCGTCGCTGCCCTCAGGTGTGTTGACCTGAAACTGAAGTTTGACCAGCTCCCCTGCGCTGACCAACTGGGCGCGAATGTGGCTGCCAGCCGGCGTGCTGCGGGCAATGCGGTCGACCATGCCAAACAGCACCGCTTCCAGCGCCTTGGGATCGCTGACCACATCCGGCAGCTCATCGGGAATCTCCAACTCCAGTTGGGATCCCCGCCGTTCCACCTGCTCCTGCCAGCGAGGCAGGTTTTGCCGCACCAAGTCCACCAGCGCAATGGGCTCTAGCTGAAGCCGACGCCCCTCCTGTGGGGTAGCAGCGGGCATCACCGTTTCTGTAGCCTGGAAAAACAGCCCGAAGCGGTTGATTTGCTCGGTACATTCGCGGTCAATTTTCTCCACGTATTCCCGTACCCGCGACGGCAGATCGTGCCGCTTCAGGATGAGACTAACCAAGGTGCGGATGGTGCTGAGGGGCGTCTGGATCTCGTGGATGAGAGCCCGCAACAGTTCTGCCTCCGAAAGGCTGTTCTGTTGGCCTTGACCGGCAGGCTGGCCATGGGAAGGAGGAGACCGCCGCTTCTGCCAATCTTCTGGCCGGGTTGTGGGCGCAGGGGAGTTCTCGGCTCTGGCGGGGGGTAAGCGAGCGGGCGGGGATCCCGACTCGGCCAGGTTTCCCAGCAGAAGAAGGCTGCTGAAGCGGGCCAGCACCCGCACATGAGGCTCCATGAGGGGATGGTGCTTGATCAGCTCCTGCCAGAAGGGCAAGCGATCCGGCCTACCCTGTTGAACCCGCTGCTCTAGGATCTGCCAAGCCCGATGCACCACTTCCGGCTCAAAAGACACCATCATCCCCCTCTGCCGCGTGTGGGGGTGATGCCCTTGGGCGGCCACCGCCGAAAAAACAGGGGTGAGCACCAGCAAAAAAGGCTCCTCCACCAGGGGATCCTGCGGCAGGAGAGGGATCACCGTCTGGCCAGGGGTCAGAATCGACTCAGGGGACAAGTCAGGGGTAAACAGCCAGGGATCTTCACGGGCCAGCTCCCGCAGCTTCAGGTTCGGTTCTGGAGCGTCAATGGGCGACGGCAGTTGAGGCAGCGGATCCCGAACCACCCAGGGGGGCCACCAAGACACCGGCCCACCGATCACCACCCCAAACTGTCCAACTTCTTGCCATAGCTGGAGCAGGGCTGCCACCGTCTGCTGCCAGGAGCGCTCTCCTGCCCCCGGCAACCATTCCGGCAAGGGCAGATCGGCCCACAAAGCTTCCATCAAGGACAGAAATCGGCGGCTGTTCACGGATCTCTTTGACCCATCCTTCCCTTGTAGGGTAGCGGTTGTGGCCCCTCTGGGGCAGGGGAAAACCTCACCTTTTCCGGGGCGGATCCCCGTCTCACTCAGGGACAAGAATCCTCGTCCTCATACGGTAGCGAGTCTGTCCAATCAGCCTACCCGTCCATCCGGCAGAGTTGCCCCGCGCAAATTGGCCCCGCTGAGGTTGGCTGTGCTCAGATCGGCTCGGGTTAGGATTGCCTCGCCGAGATCGGCATTTTCCAGGTTGGTGCGGCCCAAATAGGCATCCACCAGGTTGGCACACCGCAAATCGGCCCCGGCCAGATTGGCCCGACTGAGATCCGTCCGCGCCAGTTTGGCCGAGCACAAAGAACTCGCGGAAAGATCGGCCCCGGCCAGATCCGCCTCGCTTAAGTTGGCCTCTGTCAAATTCACCTGGCGAAGTATCGCCTCCTTCAAGTTGGCCCGCGCCATCTGCGCCCCTTGCAGGTCTGCCCCCAAAAAAGAAACCCCCCTCAGGTCGGTCTCGCTCAGGATGGCCCCTTGCAAACGGGCTTGCTGCAGATTGGCCCCTTGCAAGTTGGCTTTGATCAAACTGGCCTCTTTTAGGTTGGCCCCGCTCAGGTCGGCCCGTGTCAAATCCGCTCCCGACAGGTTGGCTCCGCTGAGATCAGCGCGGCTAAGATTGGCGTTGCGCAATACCGCTCCCCGGCGGCTATCGAAACGGAGATTAGCCCCCCGCAAGCAAGCTCCCCCCAAGTTGGCACTGGTGAGGTTGGCCCAACGCAAATCCGCATCCAGCAGGTTGGCATCGATCAACAGGGCCAGCGTTAGGTTGGCCCCATGCAAATCTGCTCCTTGTAGGGTGGCGCCGTGCAACTGGGCATCTCTGAGATCCGCCTCGCTCAAGTCCGCCTGGCTGAGGTTGGCCCCACCAAGGTTAGCCCCGACGAGGTTGGCCTTCTGCAGCTTGGCCCGCCCCAAGAAGGCGAAGATCAAATTGGCACTGTGCAGGTTTGCTTGGGAGAGATCCACCCCGATCAAATCGGCCCGGCTCAGGTCAAGGGCGGCCAGGTTCTCGCCGGCAAAGTTGATCCGTCCTGCCCGGTAAAGCCGAAGCAGATCCTTGGCGTCCATAGATGGAGGGGGGAGAGCTCAGAGAAGCGAGAGGGGATCCAAACTAGCGGCCATTCTAGAAGAAAATCAAGGCGTTTCCCCAGCACTCTGCGCAGCTGATCGCCAGTGTTGAACGGGATCCCCAAACAGCGGGTTTGAGCTTCAAACCAGCCCGAACAGACGGCGCTCTGCCTCCTCCATGCGATCCAAGAAAGCAGCAAATTTGGTGGAGATCTCCCCCACTTCCTGCAAAAAGGCGCGTAGTGTTTGGTACTTGAGAACCAAGGCTTCCTCTAGAGTGCAGGTTTGGAACTGCTCATCCAACGCCTTGCCCAACTCGCTCAGGGCCTGTTCGATAGCAGCTTTGACAGAGCCGACGCTGCGCCGCACCAAACGCATCACCTCCTGCTCCAACTGCGGCTTTTGCTGGGCCAGCTCGCTGCTGGCCAACACCTGTCTTAGGGAAGCATAGGGATCCGCCAGCTCAGCGGGCATTTCGGTAACCGCCTCCGGCAGAGCCTGTTTTGCATTGCTGACGCGCAGGGGCTGCACCAGGCGCCACTCCGATTGTTCTAGCTTTTTCACAATCCCCATGAACATCGCAGCGGATCCCTCGACATCCCTCAAGAAGCCGCGCAGCACCTGGTGTTTGAGCGTCAGATATTGGGCGGGATCCTCATCCTGCAGACCTTCGTCCAGGGCGTTGCCCAACTCGCTTAGGGTGTTCTCGATGGCAACCATCAAGGATCCGGCGCTGCGATGGAGCAGTTGGCGGCAGGACTCTGGGATCTCCTGTCGCAGGTCAGAAGAGGGGCCGGGTGGTGTTGTCCAGGTTGCAAAAGCCGAAAGCTCTGCAGGTTCTTCCTCATCTTCTGGGATCCCAGCGTCAATCCAAGTCATGGAACCGGACAAGGACTCTGTCCTGCCGGCACGAACGGCATCTTCCGTATTCAGCCAATCCAGATCGGCAGAGGGGAGCTCGGCAGCCAACCCTCCAGCGGCGACCGTTTCCGGGGGCACCTCAACGTAAAGAGGCTTCAGCATCTGCAGCACGGCGTTGGCGGCTTGGCCATCCTGATCCGGCTCCTGCAACTGCTGCACCGCCTCCTTCAGCCGGGTTTCCAGTTCTTGGGGGGAGTGGCAGGCATCGTAAAGGGCTCTGAGCAGTTCGTCCAGGCTGTGGCGTCGCAGGGCGGCCAACCCTTGCAGGGTGGGCTCTATTTTGTGGTACAAAGCCGTGAACAGAACCAGCTTGGCCCGCAAAGGACTGGTTTGCCGCATCACCCCTGCCCGCAACTCGAAGGGATCATAGTCTTGCTTTTGCAGTTGCAGACCGCCATATTCCAAGGACAAAACAGGCGAGGGCGTAGCCCAAACTGAGGGATCCGCTTGGGGCTGTTGATACAGGGGCTGTAGCTTGCTTAGCAGCATCTTGGCGATGCGAGCATACTCGGCTTTTTTGTTGATGCGGCTGATGGCCTCTCGAAAGCGCTGGCCCAAAGCATCAAGGGTAGCGTGCTGGCGGCAGAGCTGCTCCAGCAGAGCTTTCAGGTCTATTTGGTTCAACTTGCTGATATCGCTTTCCCAAGTGCTGGTGCAGGCAAAGTAAACCAGCTTTTTCACTCGGTCTGCGTACCCGCCCTGCTGCACTTCTTGCACAACAAGGCCAAAGGGATCCGAGACAACCATAGGGAGCTGCTAAGCAGGAGCATGACTCTAGTCAATAATAAGCTCAACTATACTGAAAATAATGTATAATATGTTCAGTACGGATTACTACCAGTTGATCTTTCTGTTTACTTTCGAGTCTGCCAACATGGTAGCCAAAGCAAAGCAGAAAATTGGTAGTAAGACGACACGGAAACTGCGCTTTGGGTATTCTACTCAAAGCTTTGCGGGATACCGCCATTCTGTTTGGACTCCGTCCCGCTAACGCGAATGGAAACAAACAGAATGCTATCGCTGCATAGTTGAACAGTGATGTTCAGCAGTGTTCAGCGTAAATGTATCAGTAGGTGGATCTAAGCTTACGAGGATCTTTGCGGTTTTTGAACAAGGACGGGTACCTTGCTGGGCAGAATAGCATATCCTTCCCAGGCAGACCCCACCTGATGTTTGCCCAGGGATCCCCCAGCCATCAAGTGGGATTTAGCGGCCTATTTTTTGCAGGGCTCTTTCCACCTGTACTACATGGCGGTTCAGTCCCAAGTTTTTCGCCGGGATCCCCAGGGCCAGGCCCACCAATTGTGGCAAATGCAGGATCGGGATCCCCAGCTTGCGCCCGATCACCTGTTCCACCTCCGGCTGCCGAGAGTCCAAGTTGAGGTGACACAGGGGACAGGGGGTAACCAAACAATCGGCTCCCGCCTCTATTGCCTCTACGAGATGCCGGCCTGCCATCGAGAAAGACTGCTGCGGGGCGTAGCTGGAAATGGGCCAACCGCAACACTGGGTGCGCCCGCGATACCAAACGGGGGTGGCCCCCAAACGCTCGAAGAGATCCTCCATCAAATGGGGATCCCGCGCCACATCAAAGCGGGAGATGTCGTAGGCCCGCAACAGATAACACCCGTAGAAGGCAGCGCAGCGCAGTCCCAGGAGAGGCCGCTTGACCTGTTGGGCCAATCGCTCCAGGCCGTAGTCATGAACCAGCACCCACAGCAAATGGCGCACATCGCCTGTGCCCTGGTAACGGCTCTCACAGCCCCCTTTCTGGCACAGGGCCTGCACCTGGTGAAAGTACTCTGGATTCGCGGTTTTCGCAGCTTTTAACTTTTCATTCACGCGGCCCAACACTCCCTGACAGGTGCTGCAGTGGGTGAGCATCGGCAACCCCAGCGCCTCGGCCAAAGCCAGGTTGCGGGCATTTACCGTATCTTCCAGCAGCTCCGATTCTTCTTTGAAGGTGCCCGAACCACAGCAAGAAGCAGCCTCCAGCTCCACCAGTTCAATGCCCAGATGCCGCGCAATCTGGTCGGTGGAGTCGTACAGCTCACGACAGGCCCCTTGGGCCACACAGCCGGGGTAGTAGGCGTAGCGCAAAGGTGAAGGAACAACCGCGGTCATGAGAAGACGTGAGAAGAAGAAGAGAATTGGGTTTGCGATCTCAACGGTAATAACAATCCATGGATCCATTGCCCACACAGCAGAGCACTGGCCTGCCTGCAGAGCGGGAACCCAGAGCCTAAGATCCTACACCCATGCGCTGCCACAGCACATCCGTTGCTGCCCAGGACAGGGAGTTTGTCAAAGCTTCCCTATTTATCTGCCCCTATTTTGAAACCATTCGGAGCCGATACCCTATTTTTCTCCCTGCCTAGTGCCTCTCTGGCCGATGTCGGGTAGATTTGGCGGTAGCCATCGCTGAGGAATCGGTCAACGCTTTATGAACAGCCCGATCCAGGATCGCGATTTCCCCTTTTCACCCCGCTCTAAGCAGGGCAGTCTGGGTTGGAGCCTTCCTCTAAAAGGTTGGGGATTTGGCTTGTTTTTCGGATCCCTAGTTTGGGCAGGATGGGCAAGTCAACTCCAGCTATGGGCCCAGCCGGTCGAACAGCAACCTCAGGAAGAAGTCCTTGTGCCAGGGCGCAATCTGGATCCTGGGGCGCAAATCCGGGTGCGTAACGAGCTGGTCAAGATCTGTGGGGACTATCGTTGCGAAGGCTATCGCTTTTCGGTGCGAGTACCGATCAGCCCTGAAGACACCCTGGAAACTCTGCTGGGGCGGCTGGATACGGAGATGCTGCGGGAGGTGGATCGGGTGTTTCAAACTCGGCCCGATCTGAATCGGGTCATTGTCGATGGCTACGTCTTCTCGGGTACTCCCGCTTTTGTCAGCCGGGAAGTGCTGCTGCAAACAATGTTTGTGCCCCGTCACCGTTGGGAAGTGGGGCGCTTTGGGCCAGAGCAAGATGCGATTTTCTATGCCGAGCTGTTGGGACAGGTGACGCCCTTTCTAACTCCATCCCCAACCCCCACGCCTACACCTGGGCCTGTGCCTGGAGAAGCTGTGCCCCCTCTGCCCCCGCCTCCTGGGGAAACTCCTCCCATAGAGGCAACGCCTACCCCTCAAGAAACCCCAGCCCCTCCGCCTCCGCCCCAAGGGGATGTGATCCAGCGGCAGCCGATTCAGCCCTGATGGGTTTGTTGGGTAGCTGAGTCTGGGTTGTGAAGGATCCTCAGGATCCCTTGTTTTGTGACCAGGCCGGTACCCTCCCAGTTGTCGCGGGGTTGAGTCCTGAGCCGAGGTGATCTAGGCTTCAAAAATGGAGGGATCCCTCCAATTCATTGCTTGACTGGTGTGTGGCGGCATGGCAGGACACAGCAAGTGGGCCAACATTAAACGGCAAAAGGCCCGTGTAGATGCCAAAAAGGGCAGCCTCTTTACCAAACTCTCGCGGGCCATCATCGTGGCAGCTCGCAACGGCTTGCCAGATCCGGATGGGAATTTTCAGTTGCGGGCGGCAGTGGAGAAAGCCAAAGCAGCGGGGATGCCCAGCGAAAACATTGAACGAGCCATTGCCAAGGGAGCCGGCAACTGGAGCGACGACAGCCCCCTGGAAGAAGTTCGCTACGAGGGCTACGGCCCCGGTGGGGTGGCTGTGTTGATCGAGGCCATGACCGACAACCGCAACCGCACGGCTGCCGAGGTGCGAGAAGCCTTCAGCAAAACCGGCGGCAGCTTGGGAGAAGCCGGCTGCGTAAGCTGGCTGTTCCGGCAAAAAGGGGTGATCAGCCTGGAGGCTGTGCAAGATCCGGAAGCTCTGTTACTGGCGGTGGCAGAAGCAGGGGGAGACGACTTCAAGGTGGAAGGCACAGGAGCAGAGGTGTACTGCGACTACTCTTTGCTGGAGCAGGTGGCCACCTACCTGAAAAAAGAGGGCTACCCAGTGCAAGATGCGGCCATCCGCTGGATCCCATCCACTGAGGTGCATGTGGAGGATCCCGATACGGCCAAGTCAGTGCTTGCCCTGATGGAGCGTCTCGACAACCTAGACGATGTGCAGAATGTCTACGCCAATTTCGAGATCGACGAGGCGGTGATGGAAAGCCTGGCCTGAGAACAGGCTGCCATCATCTTCCGAGAAAGGGAAACCTTCAACAGAAGCATCCGTCAGCGGAGCTTAACGGCGGTGCCGGTGGCGGTGATGAGCAGCAGCACCCCGGTTTGGTCGATGTTGATGGTGCCGGTGTTGATGGCAACACCAATGATGCCGTTTGCCCCCAAGCGTTTGGCCCGCCGCTCCAGCTCTTCCAGGGCTTCTTTTTGGCCTTGCTCGAAAACCCGCTCGTAGGCCCCTGTGCGCCCGCCGATGATGTCGCGGATGCCGGCAAAAAAGTCCCGCAGAGCGTTGCTGCCGTAAACCACCTCGGCTGTTACAATGCCCAGGTAGCCCTCGATCTCCACACCCTGCAGCACATCTGTAGTTGTCAGCAACATCAGCTTGCTTCCTGGGTCAACACCCACCAAGATAGTCGGGATCCTCAACCTTTGGAATCGGGTTCTTGCCCTGTGTTTTCAGCAGAGTGGCGATATGTCGAAGGGCGACCAATCCCTACAGATAACCGTTCCACAACGCATAGTCATTTATCTCACCGTTGAGGTGAAACAAACGACCGGTTGCTTCCTGCTAAGGCCTCCGGCCCGCTAGCGCGATCAGTTGAAATAGATGGTAATAAAAACCACGACTGCTATCAGCCCTTGCCGCGTGGTAGGGCGCTCAAGGGGATCCCTGGCCAAGACCGGCGGCTGATACAATAGCTGCCCAGGGATCCAAACCAAAGATCTCTAGATCTCTGCTTTTCCAACAGGATTTCCCCACAAGCCCGATGGCAGGCCCAATCCGAGTGGTGGGTAGCTTGAACATGGATTTGGTGGTGCAGGTGCCCCATCATCCCGGCCCTGGGGAAACGGTGCTGGGATCCGACTACGCCACCTACCCTGGCGGTAAGGGGGCCAACCAAGCGGTGGCAGCGGCGCGGGCGGGAGCCCAGGTGGAAATGTGGGGGGCAGTGGGATCTGACAGCTTTGGCCGCCTGCTGAAAGAGAACCTGGAGCAGAACGGCGTCGATACCCACCACCTGCGGGAGCTGGAAGGGCCCAGCGGCATCGCTCTGATCACTGTGGATCCAGCAGGGCAAAACCGGATTGTGGTCAGCCCTGGAGCCAATGGTCGCTATCTGCCGGAGCATTTGCCTCCCTTTACCCCAGCGGCCCTGCTCCTGCTGCAGCTGGAAATCCCCCTGCCCACTGTGCAGGCTGCAGCAGAACAAGCCTCTGCCCAAGGGATCCCGATTTTGCTCAACCCTGCGCCCATCGTGCCATTGCCAGGATCCCTGTTGCGCCAGGTTCGCTACTTGGTGCTCAACGAAACCGAAGCGGCTGCCCTTGCCCAATCCCCTGTGGAGACGCCGGAACAAGCCCAAAAGGTGGCTCAAGAACTGCAGAAACACGGGATCCCAGCCGTTATCCTTACCTTGGGAGGGGCAGGGCTGGTCTGGGCAGATGGGGAAGAAAGTGGCCATTGGCCAGCTCATCCTGTGGAAGTGGTGGATACCACCGCTGCCGGAGATGGGTTTTGTGGGGCCTTAGCTGCTTGTTTGGCTGCCGGGGGATCCCTGAGGGAAGCCCTGCGTTTTGCCAATGCCGCCGCTGCTTTGGCCGTAACCCGTGCGGGAGCCCAACCTAGCTTGCCCCAGCGCTCTGAGATTGAGGCATTTTTGGCCTCTGCCGTAGAAACAGCATAGACTGCTGCTTATCAAAAGTTTTCGACGTCTGCGGTGGAGAAGTTCATTGGCCGTTTGCGTGAGCGCTATGGGGAAACCGCACCGTCCACAGGACGAGAGCGGGACGAACTCCTTTTCCTGAGCCGCTACTCATCGCCGGCGGAGGGGATCCCTTGCTCCATTGAGTACTGCTCAATAGTGCCTTATCTTCCCTTGTGGGTGTCTTTAGAGTTAGGTAGTGAAAAGAAAGTATTCGGTAATTCTGATAAAGGCCCGTGAGTACCCTCCTTGCTGAAGATGACGCTCTCTACCGTCAGCATGTTCATAGCCTGCTAACACAACATTTGCCTGAGTTCGGCCCGGTGTATATAGCCTCGAATGGTAGAGAGGCGTTGGAACTTTACCGTCAGCACCACCCCAGCTTCGTGTTGATGGATATCCGCATGCCCGAGATGACCGGGATCGAGGTAGCACGACAGGTTTGGTCAGAGTGCCCCAGCACGCGCATCATTTTTTGGTCGCATTTTGCCGATGAAGTCTATGTGCGGGAACTGCACAAGATCGTGCCTTCGCAAACCGTCTATGGCTACCTTTTGAAAAATTGCACCGATGAAAAATTGGTCAGCGCTATCCAAGCGGTGGTGCAGGATGAGCAATGCGTGATCGACCGAGAGGTGCGCGGGGTCGATTCCCGTTCACAAAACAAAATTACCGGTCTCAGCGATGCCGAGTACGAAGTGCTGATCGACATTGCCCTTGGCCTCACCGACCAGGCCATTGCTGCACGGCGCTTTTTGTCCCGCCGAGGGGTAACCAACCGTCTGCGCAACCTCTACGACAAGTTAGAAGTCAGCAACGACCAAATTGAGAGCGACGAGTGGGGAACCACTTTCAGCTTGCGGGCCAGAGCCATCCGCCTTGCTTTCAAACGGGGGTTGATCAACGCCCAACTGCTGGATGAGGAGGAAGTGCATTTGGATCACTGGCTCAGCCGCTACCGACTGGATCCGCTGGACTAGAGAGGGGGTGTTCGAGCCGTCATCGCTCTTGGCAAGCACTTGTAGTCAATTCCCTTGCCAGCGACCAAGGAGACTTGGGCTCAATGGCTGGCCACCCCGCCAAAGAACTGGGATCAAAGCTCCCTCGTACCGCTATGGAGAAGCAAGCCGGCAGTGTGGGGGGTCGCTAGCGGAAAATCATCTCGGCAACCGCCTCAAAGCCGGCATCCAACAGCCGATCCAAAACCGACTGGGCCTGGCTGCGACTATCGTACAGGCCCGCCTGCAACACTGTTCTGCCGTTGAAAACCGTTTCCACCGCCTCGGGGATGAGCTGCCGCAATCGGTTCAAGTCATCGCTGCTCTTGGGGGTCACCAACACGCGAAATTGGGTTGCCGAGCCCACAGCAGCCACAGGGGGGGCAACTGGAGTTGTAGTGGGAGCAGAGGGAGTGGCCGGGATCCCCGTGGACGGGCGACGGGCCGGCGGAGGCAGGAGGGTGGTGATATCCGTGAGGGGAGCCGACGGTGGCCTGGGAACAGGGTCAGCCGGCTGGGCAGGTGTGGTAGAGCCATCGGGGGTGAAGGGGACGGCAACAAACTCCTGCGCTTGGGGTTGAGTGTCCGCCGGCTGGGCAGGAACGTTGGGCAAAACGCGCCCCCCCGATCCCGATAGAGAGGCAACTGGGCTGGGATCCGTCGATTGCGGCACCGTCACAACCGGTAAGGTGGAGGGGGTCTCAGCCGCTGGCCGGGGATCCCTGGGAGTAGCCGGCTGGGACGGGGCACTGGGCAGAGCCAAAGTGCCAGGAGCAATGGGGCGGGGAGCGCTATCGGGGAGAGCGGCGACGGTGGTTTGACCGGACAGATCCAGATCCCCTTTGGCTTTGCCCCGCAGTTGGTTGCCGTTGGCATTGATGCGCAGGCCGCGGGTGGCGTTGTGGATGTCGTATTGGCCGTTGCCCTCAAAGATGTTGTTGCCGGGATCCGTGGCCGTGCCCAGATCCGGCTGGGCGTTGGTGATGGCAGTGAGGCCGGTCTCCAAGTTCTGGGCGATGAGATTGTTGCGCAGGATGGGCCTGGAGCTGCCCCCGACAACCACGCCGGTACGGTTCTGCAGAATGCGGTTGTTGCGCACAACAGGCGCCGAGCGTTGGTCGATGGTGAGGCCAAAGCCGGTTTCTTGGAACAGGTTATTGACGATGGTGGGCTGGGAGGTGCCCAAAACGGAAATGCCGTTGGCCCCGTTTTTATAGAAGCGGTTGCCCTCTACCCAGGGATTGGCAGCGCCAGCGATGAAGATTCCATCGTGGATGCTGCCCACAAAGCTGTTGTTGAGAATGCGCGGGGAGGCCGATTCGACCCAGAGGGCATAGCCGCGCCGCCCTTGGTTGCGCAGGGTAACTCCTCGCACTTCTGCGCCGGTTTCTGCCAGCAGAGCAACATTTTGTCGGCCTAGGGTCGGGCTCATGTAGGTACCGCCGCCGGTGATGAGATAGCCCTCTCCCAAGGTGGACTCGTCCCCACGCAAGGTGAGGCCGGCTTTCAGACGGATGGGGAAGGTTTCGCCGCTCTCCTCGCTATATACCCCGGGAAAAAGCTGAATGACGCTGCCAGCCTCAGCCCGCTGAATGGCATAAGTAATCGTCTTGAAGGGGTTATTGCGGGATCCATCCCCACGGGTATCGCTGCCGTTGGCTGCATCCACGAAAATGGCCGGGCGATTGTCCGGGAGAGGGGGAGCTTGAGGCAGGGTCTGCTCACCGGTAATGCCGGTGTCCAGGGAAGTTTGCGCCCAGCCGGGATCCAACTTTGCTGTCAGCAGTAAGGTGGTGCCAAGCATCAGAGAGGTTGCCAGCCGCGTCAGCATTGCAGAACGGTGGCGCTGCGCCCGCAGGCCGGGCAGGACTGCTGTAGATTGGTGTTCGCCGGATTTCTGCAGACCAATAGGCAGTAAGGACAATAAGGAAGAGATCATGGTGGTTATCCTCACACCAGGCTGGGCTAGAGAAGAAAGGCCGAGGTTATCCTACCAAACTGAGTAGGCGGGATCCTGCCCTATCCGCCAACTCCAAATACGGACTAACGCAGGCTTTTTTTGCAAGTCTAACACTAGCCCTAGAGTAACCTCCCTGCTTGCGCCATGACCTACAAAACCCTTGTCCCCGAACATCTGCCCCAAGAGCCGTCGCTGCTTGAATCCGGGATCCTGCTGTCTCCGGTCTCACCGTGGCAACCCCTGATTCATCTGCTGCTGTTGGGGATTCCGGCCTTCTTGCTGCTCTTGGGAAAGCTGATGGCTCAGCCGGTCTTGGGCTGGGGGGCGGTGCTGGCTTGGCTGGGCCTGGCGGGCTGGTGGGGGCGATCGCTTTGGGCTCAGATCGGACGCCGTCTTTGGCAGTGGCTGACCACTTGGCCTCAATTGGCCTGGGCGGGAGTGGCCCTCAGCTTGGCCCTGATGGGAGGGGTTGCCGGGAGCGGGCTGTTTTCCGCTTTGGGATCCCTGAGTTGGGAGGCGATTGGGGCTTTGGGAGAAGTGTTTGGGGCCACAGGCCAGATCTTGATCGCCATCCTGGCTGCCTACATCGCCTGGCGGCAGTACATCATCTCCCGCGATCTCACCATTCAGCAGAATATCATTACCCAGCAGCAGACCATCGACGCCTACTTTGAAGGCATTTCCAACCTGGTCTTGTCTCCCGATGGGCAGTTGGACGATTGGCCCCTGGAGCGGGCCATTGCTGCCGGGCGCACGGCTGCTTTGTTGAACGGGGTGGATCGCTTCGGCAAAGCCAAGATCCTGCGCTTTCTCTCCACTGCCAATCTGCTCAGCCCTCTGCGGCGAGACGAACACCTGGGCCGACCCATTCTGGACGGCAAAGGGGGTTACCAGCGGGATCGCGTGAACGGCATCCGAGTGGTCAACCTGGGCACGATGCTGGAGGGAGCCGACCTGCATGGCACCCTGTTGCGAGCGGTGGATTTCAGCGAAGCCAGCCTGGAGCGGGCCAACCTGAGCGGCTGCGATCTCAGCCACACCAATCTGTGCGGAGCTAACTTGCGGAATGCCGACCTGCGCGGGGCCGATCTCTACCGCGCTTTGCTGTTTGTGGGATCCCCTCAGACGGCTTCCCCTGCTCAGCCAGGGCAAAAGCCCGATTTTAAGACCGGAGCCTACACCGGAGCTATCGTGGCAGGGGCAGATTTCCGCAAGGCTCGCCGCCTTTCCCCCGAACAGCGGGCCTACCTGGTCACCTGGGGTGCCGAGCTGGATCCCGAGTCCGAACCTCCCCTCAACTCTCCTCAGCCGCGTTTGGCTCCTGCCGACAAAACAGAGTCGTTTCCCCCCCCTGCTTCCCCAAGCCCTTGAGCGAGAATGCATTGATGAGCCTGGTTCAGGGCTTTTGCTGCCGATTTTTCGGCCATTGCAACCCGTCTCTTCCATGGGGATGAGGGCGATCCCTTTCAATTCTCAAACATGGCACGGTTGCTCACCAAGTTCTGGCTGCTGGAGCGCTATCTGTTTGGGGAGATGCTCACCCCGGTGCTGGCCGGTATTGCCGGGGGAACCCTGCTGCTGCTGGTGGGCCGGTTGTTTACCCTGGCCGAGCGGCTGGTCGAGGGATCCGTCCCCCCCCTGACGGTGTTGCGCCTCTTGGTTTTGGATCTGCCGGAGATGGTGGTGCTGGGTATGCCCATTGCCGCCTTTTTTGCCACCATGCTCACCTTGGGCAAGCTGAGCGGCAACAGCGAGATCACCGCTATGCGGGCAGCCGGGATCCCGTTTAGCCGGATTTTCCGGCCCCTGCTGCTGGTGGGGTTGGCCATGAGCTTGAGCGCTTTTTTCATTAGCAACGTGCTGCTGCCAGCCAGTAAACAGCAAATCCGCCAGATCGATCAGCAGGCTTTGCTGGCCCAGGCCACCACCCCGGTGCAATACGATGTCTTTTTCAAAACCGAAGACAACCTCTGGTTCTTCATCCGCCAAGTGGATCCCCGGTTAAATACGATGCAAGATGTTACGATTTTGCGGGTGGATCCCTTGCCGGGAGGCAAATACCAGTTGGCGGAAGTGACCTTGGCCGCTCAGGCAGTGTGGAACGGACTGGAGTGGAGCCTGAGCGAAGGAGCGACCCACCTTTACGGCCCCACGGGTCTCAGCATTGCCGAGCAAACGTTTCATCGCAAGCCGCTGCAAGTTTCCCAGGATCTGGCTACTCTAATGCAGCCGCCGGTTCCCCCCAGCGAGTTGAGCTTACCGGAGCTGGCGGAGCGGATTTCCCGCCTGGCCCGCTCCAATCTCAATACTCAGGCTCTGCGCACCGAGTTCCACATGCGCTTTTCCCTGCCCCTGGCCAGCTTTTTTGCCGTGCTGATTTCGCTCCCCCTGGGATCCAGCACTGCCCGGCGGGTGGGACGCTACGGGGGCGTCGTCTTCGGGATCCTGTTGGTGTTTGGCTACTACGTGGTTCTGAGCGTGTCTCGCAGCTTGGGAGAAGTGGGAGCCCTTCCCCCTTGGGCGGCAGCCTGGAGCTTCAACATCTTGTTCGGCGGCATCGGACTGGTGCTGCTGGCCCGTTTCCTGCGCTAGGGATCCACCCTAGAATCCGCCAGTCTCAGTTCTCAAGGATGTCTCGAAGAAGGCAGGGATCAACTTTCCTTTCTCTCTCCTCTCGCCTCGCGTAGCTCAGGTTTCCGTCCCCTTGCGGGGAAAAGGTAGGGATCAACTTCCTCCCTATTTAAGGGTGTAGTTAGTCCCTGAATAAGGGAGGAGGAGTTTCCGTCCCCTTGCGGGGAAAAGGTAGGGATCAACAAAGCGAAAAGCTCAACTCCGAGCGAAGTAGCTGTGAGGTTTCCGTCCCCTTGCGGGGAAAAGTTAGGGATCAACACAATTCTTTCGCATCTACCCATAAATTCCGAGGGGTTTATGGTTTCCGTCCCCTTGCGGGGAAAAGGTAGGGATCAACGATGGGGTGGTCATGGTTGTCCACGGTGGGTTAAAGACCTCGTTTCCGTCCCCTTGCGGGGAAAAGGTAGGGATCAACCTGTAATAAATCTCGGGAAGCGGCTCCGACTATACCGTTTCCGTCCCCTTGCGGGGAAAAGGTAGGGATCAACGGTGATGTCCGTAAGCGTCGCAGAGATGCGCCGCGCACAAAAGTTTCCGTCCCCTTGCGGGGAAAAGGTAGGGATCAACCAAGTTCATCAATACCAACGAAGAAGTTGTCAAAGTCACGTTTCCGTCCCCTTGCGGGGAAAAGGTAGGGATCAACCCTGTACTACAGTCCTGATAAAGGGCTGTATGAGGGGTTTCCGTCCCCTTGCGGGGAAAAGGTAGGGATCAACGCCATAAAATCGTGTTTAACGCACGAGTACCTGAGGGTTTCCGTCCCCTTGCGGGGAAAAGGTAGGGATCAACCCAAAGGAGGTAAACCCCAACAACATTCGTACCACGTTTCCGTCCCCTTGCGGGGAAAAGGTAGGGATCAACTGTTCTTTCTATCCCGATAAGGGAGGCTTGACTATGTAGTTTCCGTCCCCTTGCGGGGAAAAGGTAGGGATCAACCCAAAGGAGGTAAACCCCAACAACATTCGTACCACGTTTCCGTCCCCTTGCGGGGAAA